>CANQTA010000012.1 GCA_947626655.1 uncultured Bacilli bacterium | reverse complement strand
ACAAAATGTAGCTAGTTTTCAACACTAAAAAAATAAGAGATTTTATTTATCTCTTATTTTGGCTGTGAATAGTAACGAATTTTTCATAAAAAAATAAAAAATGTAAATATAAATTATTGATTTTAAAAAACATATATGTTAATATATCAATGCACAACAAATATAACGTAATCTGGTCAGAGTTGGAAAACAGCAGCCACGTCGTTCCCTATTTGTGTGTGCTTTTTATTTTAGGATGATTTATGATGAATGAATTTAATAAAAAATATATGCAAGTTGCTTATGAAGAATCTTTAAAAGCATTTAAAAAAAATGAAATACCAGTTGGTGCCGTTATTGTTAAAAATAATAAAATAATTGCAAAAAGTTATAATGATCGGCAAACAAAATATAATGTTTTGGGTCATGCGGAAATAAATGCAATAATCAAAGCTGAAAAAAAAATAAAAGATTGGCGATTAGATGGCTATACAATGTATGTTACTTTAAAACCATGTTTAATGTGTTTAAATATTATAAAAGAATCACGGCTAGATAAAGTTTTTTATTTGATAGAAAAAAATGTTGATAACTATAATGTTGATAACTATGAAGATAATAACATTTTACGAATAAATGATTGTAATGAAGTAGCAAATCAATATCAAAAAGTTTTAAAAGAGTTTTTTGAAAAATTACGTAAATAAAACTTAAAAAACCCTTAATTACATGTTATAATTATGAGAGAAAGGAAATTTCATCATGAAGTACAAAGTTTTATATCGGAAATATCGTCCAGATAATTTTGATTCAATAGTTGGCCAAGATTTTATTGTAAAAACATTGCGAAATTCTATTAAAAATGATAATATTTCTCACGCGTACATATTTTCGGGACCAAGAGGAACCGGGAAAACTAGTACCGCCAAAGTTTTTGCAAAAGCGATAAATTGTTTAAATCCAGTAGAAGGTTCACCATGTGGAAAATGTGAATTTTGTACAAATTTTCAGGAAAATCCAGATATAATTGAAATCGACGCAGCATCAAATAATGGTGTAGATGATGTAAGAACAATTATAGATAATGTAAAATTAACTCCTTCAAATGGTAAGTATAAGGTATACATAATAGATGAAGTTCATATGTTGACTCCTTCAGCTTTTAATGCTTTATTACTAACTTTAGAAGAACCTCCATCTCATACAATTTTTATTATGGCTACTACAAATGTGGAAAATGTGCCAATAACTATTTTATCACGATGCCAAAGATTTGATTTTCAAAAAATTAAAGTATCTGACTTAGTAAATAGATTAAAAGAAATATGCGAATTAGAAAAAATTGCTATTGATGACGATGCTTTAACCGAAATTGCTTACCTTTCTGAGGGTGGTTTAAGAGATGCTTTAAGTTTATTAGATCAATTATCTAAAAATAATCAAAAGATTTCTTTAAATTTAATTGAAGAACAAATAAAAACTGTTTCTCAACGGGGCATAAATGAAATCATTGATACAATTGAAGAAAATAATGTTGAAAAATGTTTAGAATTAATTGATGAATACCGCAAAAGAGCAGTTGATTATAAAAATTTTATAAAAAAATTAATTGATGTTGCTAGCAAAAAAGCCAAAAATATTAAAAAAACTGGTCGTTATAAAAGACTAAATTATGAAGATTATAAAGAATTAATTTTCAATTTAGCTGATAGTATTACTAAAGTAAACATCAATGTTGATTCTTTTACAATTTTTGAAATGGTACTTTTGGAATTTTTTGATGTGCCAACTGTTGCAGATGGAGCATTATCTCAACCTAAAGAAGTCATATCCGTAATTCCTCAAAAAAATGTTGATAATGCTTTAACGGAGGAAAAAAATACTCAAAATACCAATTCTATTCCCGTTACAGTGGAAAATAATGTATCTGAAGATTTAATAAATATTAGAATAAATAATTGTTTTGTTAATGCGCAAAAAAATTATTTAGAAGAAGCAAAAAAGAAAATAGCTACTTTTGCTAATTCATTAAATATAGATGGTAAAATTAAATCCATTATGTTAGATAGTAATGTCGTAGTATCATCCGATACCAATTTAATATTAACATGCGCTAATTCTCATAATGTTGAAACAGCTAATAAAATGTTATCAGAAATTGAAACTGCTTTCAAAAAAGAATTAAATTATGATTATAAAATGATATTTTTAACTGTAGAAAATTGGAATGCGGAGCGTACTAAATATATTGAAAATTTAAAAAATAAAAAAGTTTATACTTACATTGAAGAACCCACTGCAAAAGATGAGTTAAGTACAGAAATAAATAGTGTCTTTGATTTAAGTAAAGTAGAAATTATTTAAGGAGGTGATAACATGAACATGCAAAATTTAATGGCCCAAGCACAAAGAATCCAACGCGAAATAACTACTAAAAAAGAAGAATTAGAAAAAATGGAATTTACCGGAAAATCTGAATGGGTAGAAATTACTTTTAATGGTGCTAAAATGATAAAAAATGTCAAAATTCTAAAAGAAGATGAAATCGATAATGATGATAAAGAAATTTTAGAAGATATGATTCAAATTGCTACTAAAGATGCCTTTTTACAAATTAATAAAGCTATGGAAGAAAAATTAGGACAATATGCCGGTGCTTTGGATGGGTTAATGTAGTATGATATATCCAGATTTGTTACAAAAATTAATAAATTATTATAAAAAATTACCTAGTGTTGGCGATAAATCAGCAGAACGGATGGCTCTAGCAACAATTGAAAATTTAACTTTAAAAGAAGTAGAAGAATTTACCAAAATTTTAATTGATTCCAAAACAAAATTAAAAAAATGTCAAATATGTGGTCAATTAACTGAAAAAGATGTCTGTGATATTTGTAGTAATTCAAATCGTGATAAAAATATAATTTGTGTTATCGAAGATTATAAAAGTGTTTTTTCATTTGAAAAAGTTGGAAATTATAAAGGTGTTTATCATGTTTTAGGTGGTCTTATTTCGCCAATGGATAGCATAGGTCCTGAAGATATAAATATTTCTTCATTGGTAAAAAGAGTAAAAGAATTAGATCACCCTGAATTAATTTTAGCATTAAAATCATCAGTTGAAGGTGAAACTACGACATTATATATAAAAAAAATATTTGAACATCAAAAAGTAACTATTTCTAGATTATCATATGGTATTCCAATTGGAGCAGAAATCGATTATTTAGATGTAATTACATTAGATAAAGCATTAGAAGATCGCAAAAAAATATCTGAATAAAATATTTTTCTCGTAATATATTTTATTAGGTGACATAATGAAAAATAAATTAGGTACTATCTTAAAAAAAATAATTTTTGCCTTTGGTATTATCTATGGTATTAATGTTATGTTACAAAAAGTTAATATAAATTTACCAATTAATATTTATACCATTGGTATTACAAGTATTTTAGGTATACCCGGTTTATTATCATTATTTGCGATCCTCTACATACTAAAATAGTAGGAGGATTATTATTAAAGGTAGTGAATTAGAAAAACTAATAAGTTATTATCAAGAAAAAAAATTAGCTCATGCTTATTTAATTTCTACTAATAATATTACAAAATGTGAACAAATTCTTTTAAAAGTTATAAAGAATATTTTTTGCATACATGAATATAGTGATAATTGTAATAAATGTTCTTTATGCCATTTAATAGATATTCATAATTTACCAAGTTTATTAATAATTTCCCCAGATGGTCCCTATATAAAAAAAGAACAAATCTTAGAATTACAAAATCTCTTTTCTAAAGCTAGTCAATATACTGAAGAATCCATATATATAATAAAAAATGCTGAAAAAATGAACAAAGAATCAGCTAATACAATGTTAAAATTTTTAGAAGAACCGAGTGGCAACGTTATTGGCTTTTTTATTACTAATCATAAAGAAAACATTTTACCAACCATTGCCAGTCGAACTCAACATATCGAAGTTAATTTTGAAAATACCAACTATGAAAAATATAATATTTCTGAAGAAGCCTATACCAATTTGTTTGAAATGCTCAAAGAATATTTATATAAAGTTGAAGTCGAAAGAAAGCAATTAATATTGTATAATAGAGAATATTTAAGTTATTTGGATAAAGAAAGTATAAAAGTTGTCTTACAAATCATTTTAGATATATATAATCAAGAATTAACTAATCGGATTCAAAAATCTTCTTTGAAACAACCAACTGCAACTTCTTTTTCATTTTTAAATAAGCTCAGTATTCCTAATCTAAAGAAAAAAATAAATATCCTTATCGAATTATTAAAGGAAATATCGTATAATGTAAATAGTGAATTATTATTAGATCGCTTAGTGATAGAAATGGATGGAATTAATAATGAAAATATATAGTGTAATTTTTAAATCAAATGGTAAAAGTTATTATTTTAATGGCGAACCTAATTTAAATATCCATGATTATGTCATAGTTGAAACTGAAAGAGGACAACAATATGGGGAAATAAATACTGTTATATCCGATAAACCAGATCCTGAAAAATATAAAAGTATTATTCGTAAAGCGACCAATGAAGATACAGATAGATATTATGAATTACAAAAAGAAAAAACAGAAGCTTTAAAAAAATGTCGCGAATTAGTTAAAAATTTTTCTTTAAATATGAATGTTATTAATGCTGATTTTACTTTTGATAAATCTCAATTATTATTTAGTTTTGTATCTGAAGAACGAGTTGATTTTCGCGAACTTGCCAAAAGATTAGCGGGAATTTATCATACCAGAATTGAACTTCGTCAAATCGGAGCCCGTGATAAAGCTAAAGAAATTGGTGGTGTTGGTGTCTGTGGTCAAAAAGTTTGTTGTAAAAGATTTTTAAATCATATTGATGCTATTTCTATGAATATGGCTAAAAATCAAAATTTAGCTTTAAATCCTTCCAAAATAAATGGGTTATGTGGTCGTCTTTTATGCTGTTTGGCTTATGAAGATGATAATTATATTGAATGCGGAAAAGGAATGCCTGCCATTGGTGAAAACTATAAAACTAAAAATGGAGAGGGTAAAGTAATAAGTGTCGATATCTTAAATCGAAAATTTAAAGTTTTAGTCGGAAGCAATAAAGAAGAAATTGTGATTAATGATGAAAAATAAAGTGTTAAATGATTTATTTGATTATGGATTAAAAATTTATCAAATGCCTAATTACTTTAAATTTTCATTGGATTCTATCATTTTAGCTGAATATGTCCATCTTTCACCCAAAACTAAAAATATTTTAGATTTATGTTCTGGCAATGCTTCCATTCCTTTAATATTAGCAACAAAAACCAAAGCTTCCATTACTGGTATTGAATTACAAAAAGAAATATATGATTTAGCCAATGCTAGTATAAGTTATAATCATCTTAATAGTCAAATCACCATGTATAATGCCAATATTTTAGAAGCTAATAGTTTTCTAAAATCGCAAAAGTATGATATAATAACTTGTAACCCACCATATTTTAAAGTTGAAGAAAAAAAACAAATAAACGAGGAAGAAATATTAGCAATAGCTAGGCATGAGTTAGCAATAACCTTAGCAGAAATATTTCAGGTTGCATCAAATCATTTAAATACAAAAGGTGAATTTTATTTAGTCCATCGTGCGAGTAGATTAGATGAAATAATTATCTTAGGTCATCATTATAAATTACCAGTCAAAAATATCACTTTAATAAAAACCAAAAAAGATAATAAACCTTATATTGTATTAGTAAGATGTGTCAAAAATGGTAGTAGTGGTGTTAAAATAAATGATGTGATAAATATTGAAAATTATCAAACATATCAAAGTATGTTTAAGGAGGAAGTATGAAATTAGTAGTAGGTTTAGGAAATCCAGGACGGGAATATAAAAACACTCGTCACAATATTGGTTTTATGGTATTAGATAATTATTTAGGAAAAGTTGACTGGAAAAATAAAATGGAATCATATTTTTATTTAACTGAGATTAATGGTGAACAAATAATCTTTTTAAAGCCTCAAACATATATGAATTTATCAGGACTTGCAGTTAGTAAAGTTGTTAATTTCTATAAAATAAAACCTCAAGATATTTTTGTTATTCAAGATGATTTAGATATGACTCCAGGTTCATATAAAATCAAAAGAAATAGTTCATCTGGTGGTCATAATGGTATTAAATCAATTATTTCAGAATTAAATAGTGAAGAATTTGGTAGACTAAAAATAGGCATCGGCAAAAATGCTAATATTCCAACCGATAAATACGTTTTAGCTAAATTCACCAAAGAAGAATTAGATATGATAAATAAAAATATGGAGGAATTTAAAAAAATTATTCAAACTTTTGTTGAAAAAGATATAGACGAAGTATTGAAATTAAGTGTTTCATAAGGAGATTTATGGATTTTAGTAATTACTTTAATTACAAAAACGGCAGTGTTACATATGGATTAACAAATGAGTTAATCGCTTTTTACGTTGCTAATTTATATAAAAAAGAATCTAAAAACATCATTGTAGTGGCATCTAATCTATATGAAAGTAATAAACTCTATAATAGTATCAAAACCCATAATGAACAAACTGAATTATTTCCTATGGATGATTTTATTACTTCTAAAGTCATTGCTATTTCCCCAGAATTTGAATTAGGTCGTTTAAATGTTTTAGATAAGCTTTCTTCCCAAAATTTAATAATCGTTACTAACTTAATGGGCTATTTAAAATATTTACCATCGCAAAGTGCCCAAAATAAAATTGTTTTAAAAACCGGTCTTTCATTAAATCGGAATGATTTTATAAATAATTTAGGTAACTTTGGCTACAAACGTGAATCATTAGTAACTACCTCCGGTGAATTTAGCGTCCGTGGCTTTATTATAGATATTTATATCATAAATGAAACTCATCCAATTAGAATTGAATTTGATGGTGAACAAATAGATTCTATCCGTTATTTTGATGAAAATACCCAAAGAACTTTAAATGAAATTTCTAATATTATTATTAAACCATTTCAAGAAGTAATTACTACCTCTAAAAGCTCATTACTAGATTATACCAAAGATGCTATTGTAGTCTATTTAAATAAACAACAAATTGATGTTGCCTATCAAAAATTGCAAGAAGAAATCCTAGCTTATAATAATGATAATAATACGCAAGAAAAATATATGTATGAATTAAATGAATTAACACCATCTTATGAACTTTATCTTGATACCATCAATAATCCCACTGATATTGTTTCTAGTTCGATGACTTCTTTTAATGAAAATTTTGAATTATTAAAAGACAGTTATTATAAATGGCAAAAAGAGGGTAAAGAAGTATATTTCTATTTATCTAAAGATAGTGAAATAAAAACGATAAAAAAACTAATTCCAAGTGCTAATATAGTTAAGCAAAAAATAAATAATGGCTTTATTTTTAACAACATAGTATGTATTAGTGAAAATGATATTGGAATTCAAACAAATAATCAAGCTAAATACAAAAATAATCTTCATATTGGTAAGAAGATAAAAAGTTATAATGACTTGACCAAAGGTGATTACGTTGTTCATATTAATCATGGTATTGGTATCTATAATGGTTTAGTTACTCTAACTAAAGATGGCTTAAGTAAAGATTATATTCAATTATTATACGATGGTAATGATAAAATTTATATTCCCGTTGAAAAGATAAATACTATTTATAAATATTCTGATAAAGATGGTCTTAAACCTAAATTGAATAAATTAAATTCTAGTAGTTGGGCTAAAACTAAGACCTATATCAAAGCTAAAGCTAAAGATATTTCTAAAGAATTGTTAGAATTATATTCCAAACGAGCTGCGATAGAAGGCGAAGCTTACCAAAATTATGCTGAAGAAGCATTATTTGCTAGTAGTTTTCCATATCAAGAAACTAGAGACCAATTAAAAGCAATTGAAGAAATAAATCATGATTTAAGTAGTACTATTCCAATGGATCGACTTCTTTGTGGTGATGTTGGTTTTGGTAAAACTGAAGTTGCCATGCGTGGTATTTTTAAAACTGTTGTCAATAATAAACAAGTTTTATATCTTTGTCCAACTACCATTTTAGCTAAACAACAATATAATGTTATTAAAGAAAGATTTAAAGATATCCCCGTTGAAATTCGTCTTTTAAATAGATTTACAACTGCAAAAGAAACTACCAATATTTTAGAAGGTTTATCGAAAGGAACAATTGATATTGTTGTAGGTACTCATCGTATATTAAGTAATGATGTTAAACCCGCCAAATTAGGTTTATTAGTAGTTGATGAAGAACAACGCTTTGGTGTTAAACATAAAGAGAAAATTAAAGAAATGAAAAATGATGTCAATGTTTTAACTTTATCGGCTACTCCAATTCCTAGAACTTTGAAAATGGCCCTTTCTGGTCTTCGCGATTTATCAGTAATTGATACGCCTCCTATTAATCGTTATCCTGTCCAAACTTACGTAGTCGAAGAACAAGATTTATTAATTAAGGATGCCATTTATAAAGAATTAGGTCGCAAAGGTCAAGTCTTTATTTTATATAATCGTATTGAAAATTTAGAAAAAATTGTTTCTCACATAAATACTTTAGTTCCGGAAGCTCGAATTAGTTATGCTCATGGTCGGATGACTAAAGAAGAATTAGAAAGTAAAATGGAGGATTTTGTTAATTACCAATATGATATTTTAATATGTACTACAATTATTGAAAATGGTATCGATATTGCTAATGCAAATACTTTAATTGTATATGATGCTGATAATTTTGGCCTAGCACAATTATACCAAATTCGCGGTCGTGTAGGTCGAAGTGATAAAATTGCCTATGCTTATCTTCTCTATGATTCTAAAAAAATGCTTAATGAAGTAGCTATAAAAAGGCTTCAAGCCATCAAAGAATTTACTGAACTTGGAAGCGGCTATAAAATTGCGATGCGTGATTTAGCTATCCGTGGCGCTGGTGACATTTTTGGTAGTGATCAAGCTGGTTTTGTCGACTCAGTTGGTATTTCTTTATACATGAAATTAATTGAAGATGAATTAAAAAGAGCCAAAGGTGAATATGTAGAAGAAGAAGAGGATGATAATAAAAATCTTATTGAAGTATCTACTCACATCAAAGATTCTTATGTTAATGATGAAGATATAAAAATTGAAATTCATCAAAAAATAAATGAAATTGATTCATTTGCCAAATTAAAATCAGTTAAAGAAGAATTAGAAGATCGCTTTGGTAAAATAGATCATGATTTAGAAATATATATGTATGAAGAATGGTTTACTAATCTATGTAAGATGTTAAATATAACTAAAGTTAATAAAACTGAACGTTTTGTCGAAATTATATTACCAGAAGAATTATCTAATACTTTAAAAGGTGATAAATTATTATTTGAAACAATGGCTATTTCTTCTAAATTTAACATTAAATATCAACATAAAAATATTATCATTACTTTATTTTACAAAGGCTTACCTGAACATTATATTTATTATTTAGTAAAATTATTGATTGCTATAAAAGATAATTAGAAAGGAAAAAATTATGGAACATAGTATGCGTTTAATCCCTCAATATTTTGATTGTGTCAAGAAAGGAACTAAAAAAATCGAATTACGTTTAAATGATGAAAAAAGACAAAAAATTAAAATTGGTGATATAATAATTTTTGAAAGTGTTGAAAATAATCCTCGCACTCTAAAAGTTAAAGTTACTAATATTTATCATGATACATCATTTAAAAATCTTCTAAATAAGTTTCCAATAAATTTATTTGGCGATGCTACCACAACATATGCAGAATTAATTAAAACATTAGAAACAATATATTCAAAAAAAGAAGAAGAAAAATATGGCGTAGTTGGTATTGAAATAACCACCGAAATTGCCTAAAAACAAGTATAATTCTGGAAATTCGCTTCACACTATAAAAAGGAGTGTGTAGTATATGAGTAAAAGTGGAATTACGAGAAGAATTGATGAATTAGGAAGAATCGTCGTTCCCAAAGAAATTAGATATAACTTAGGTATTCGCGATGGTGAACCATTAGAAATATATACCGCTGATAATTCAATTATTATCAAAAAATATTCTCATGTTGAAAATATTAAAGAATTAGGAGCTATGATTTGTGAAATAATTTGTGATACTTGTAATGTAGAAATCATGATAAGTGATCGTGAAAAAATTATAGCTACTTCTAATAATTTAAAAGAATTAATAAATACTAGATTAACTGAAAATTTTCAAAAATTAATCGATAATCGTGAAAGCTATGTTAGTTCTTCGAAAGAAATCAACTTTCAAAAAAATTGTTACTTTACAATATTGCCAATTATTACTTCTAACGATTGTAGTGGTCTTATATTTATTTTAAGTACTAATCAAAACCCAGAAAACTTAAAATATGCAAAAATTGCCCAAAAAATAATTGTCAAAAAATTAGATATCATTTAATCTTAACTAATTTTAGTTGATTTCAATACTTAATTATGCTAAAATTAACCTTAGTTAGCGAAGAACTAGTATGATAAATAAGGAATTGTAAAGAGAATTAATGGTTGGTGAAAATTAATAAAGGAATTATTTAGGTATGAACTAGGGAGCTAAAAAGCAGATGTGCTTTACAACATAAAGTGTATGATTAATTCATAAATAAAGGTGGTACCGCGGATTATATTCGTCCTTTCTTTATTTATGTTTTTTTTCGTTAAAGAGGTGATTATGAAAGCAATAATATTTGATTTAGATAATACCCTAATTATGTGGAAAGATGAATTTATTTCCGCATTAAAAAATGTATTAAAAGAAATGAATTATAATTTTTCAGAAGAATTGATTACTAAAATTGATGAAAGTATTAACATGTCTGAAAAATATTATCCTAAACTTTCTAAAGAAACATTTTTAGAATTTGTTAATCACCGTACTAACTTAAATTTACCCATTTTATTTGTTGATAAATTAATTGAAGCCCAAGGAAATCTATTTTATCAAGATGAAGAGTTAAAGAACACTTTAGAATATTTAAGTAAAAAGTATGATTTATATGTTATCACTAATTGGTTTACCGAAACGCAAAAGAAAAGACTTGAAAACATGGGTATTCTTCAATATTTTCAAAAAGTTTATGGTGCTGATATAAATTACTATAAACCCAATCCTCAAGCCTTTGCTGTTATTTTTGAAAAATATCAACCTAATGAGTGTCTTTCAATTGGGGACTCTCTAGAAAATGATGTAGAATTTCCTATATCCTTAGGAATGCATGCTATTTGGAAAACAGATAAAAAAGATCATCGATATCAAACTATCAAAAGTTTAAATGAACTTAAGAATATATTATAAAGGAGTGTATATGGAAAGATATTTTGAAAAAATTAGTTATGAACAATTTCAAAAAGAAATAAAAAATGATCAAAATTTATATAATGAATACAAATTACCAGCTCGCAAAACTAAATATAGTGCCGGCTACGATTTTTTTGCTATTGAAGATTTTAGCATTAAACCTCACGAAATTAAAAAAATTCCAACTGGTTACCGAGCAAAATTTGCTGGCGATGAAATGCTTCTTCTTGTGGTAAGGAGTAGTGTTGGCTTTAAATATAATGTGCGTATGACTAATCAAGTAGGTGTAATCGATGCTGATTACTTTGATAATCCTGAAACTCATGGACACATGTATGTTTCTTTGCAAAATGAAAGTGATCAAGAATTTAAAGTTAAAAAAGGTGAAGCTTATATCCAAGGATTATTTGTAAAATATTTAACTTGTGGTGAAGAAGTTACCACGATAAGAGATAGTTGGACTGGTAATCCAAATAGAAAAGAGGAAAATTAAATGAATAAAAAATTTTATATAAGTACTGCTATTGCCTATACAAGTGCTAAACCTCATATTGGTAATACTTATGAAATAGTTTTAGCCGATGCCATTGCAAGATATAAAAGACTAGATGGCTATGATGTATATTTTCAAACTGGTACCGATGAACATGGTGAAAAAATAGAAGAAAAAGCTAAAGAAGCCGGTATTAGTCCGCAAGAATATGTTGATAATATTGCTGGCGAAATTGAAAAAATTTGGCTTTTAATGAATACAAGTTATGATAAATTTGTTAGAACAACTAATCCAGCTCATGAAAAAGTAGTTCAAAAAATATTTAATAAACTCTATGAAAAAGGTGATATTTACAAGGGTGAATATAAAGGGTTATATTGTACTCCATGTGAATCTTTTTGGACTTTATCACAAGTATCTGATGGCAAATGCCCTGATTGTGGTCGTCCTTTAAAAGAAGCTACTGAAGAAGCATATTTCTTTAAAATGAGTAAATATTCCCAATGGTTAGAAGAATATATTGAATCTCATCCCCATTTTATTGAACCAGAAGCTAGAAAAAATGAAATGTTAAATAATTTTATTAAACCTGGACTTCAAGATTTATGTGTATCAAGAACTTCATTTAAATGGGGAATACCTGTTACTTTTGATCCTAACCATGTTATATATGTTTGGATAGATGCTCTAACTAACTATATTACCTTTTTAGGTTATGACCCTGATGGCAGTAGTGAAGAATTTAAAAAGTACTGGCCGTGTGATATTCATTTAATAGGTAAAGATATTTTAAGATTTCATACTATTTATTGGCCAATAATATTACATGCCTTAGATATTGAATTGCCAAAACAAATATTTGGCCATCCATGGCTTTTATTTGGTAGCGATAAAATGAGTAAAAGCAAAGGAAATATTGTATATGCCGATGATTTAGTAAAAGAATATGGTGTTGATGCTGTCCGTTATTATATGTTACACGAAATGCCTTTTGCTTCCGATGGTACTTATACTAAAGAATTATTAATCGAAAGTATTAATAGTAACTTAGCTAATGTACTTGGTAATTTAGTCAGTAGAACTATTCAAATGGGAATTAAATATTTTAATGGCAAAGTTAATAATCCTGAACTTATTGAAAATATCGATAATGATTTATTAAATTCTGTCAATAATTTAAAATCTATCGTTGATAATAAAATGAACGAATTAAAAATTAATGAAGCTTTAGAAAGTATCTTTGAAGTTCTTAGAAAATGTAATAAATATATAGATGACAATACACCATGGGTATTAGCTAAAGATGAGAGTAATACAAAACGTCTTGAAACTGTTATTTATAATTTACTTGATTCTATACGTGTTTGCGCTATTCTTTTACAAGCTTTTATACCGGAAACTGCCAATAAAATTCTTGATAGTTTAAAAGTTACTTCTCGTGATTTTGCTAATATTAATACTAAAATGATTTCTTATGATTTAGGTTTAGAAAAACCAGCTAATTTATTTGAAAGGATAAAATTAGATTAATGTTTACTGATACTCATTGTCATCTTTATAAAGAATACTATACTAATATCGAAGAGATAATTAAATTATCCGAACAAAACTTAGTTAATAGATTTATAAATAATGGAACAAATCGTCAAAATAATGAAGAAATTTTAACATTAATAGAAAAATATCCTAATATGTATGGTGCTTTGGGTATTCATCCTGAAAATGTCCAAGAATATAATAATAATGATATAAAATTTATTGAAGCTAATTTAAATAATCCTAAAATTATAGCCATCGGTGAAATAGGTTTAGATTATCATTACACTAAAGAAAATAAGGAAAGTCAAATAAAACTTTTAGAAATTCAATTAAGCTTAGCCCAACAATATAATATACCTGTTATAATTCATAGTAGAGATGCTACTTTAGACACTTTAACTATCTTAAAAAAATATAATGTCAAAGGTGTTATTCATTCATTTTCTGGGAGTATAGAAACAGCCCAAGAATATATAAAAATGGGTTACTTATTAGGTATTAATGGTGTTATAACTTTTAAAAATGCCAATTTAAAAGAAGTATATCAAAAAATACCTCTAGATAATATTATCTTAGAAACTGATTCTCCTTATTTAACTCCAGAACCCTATCGTGGACACCAAAATAATCCCAGTCATATTTTAGATATAGCCAAATTTGTTGCCAATTTATACAATATATCTTTAGAAGAATTAAGTACAATAACTAATAATAATATCAAAAAAATGTTTAATATATAAATGTTGATAACTTAATGTTTTTCAACATTTTTTTAATTTAAACTATTTCTTTTAAAAGGCTCTCTTTCATCAGTCATATATAAAATATAATCAATCGGAACATTATAATAAATAGCTAATTTAATTAATATTTTATTTGGAATATCATGTTCATTTGTTTCATAATGGGAATAACCATTTCTACTCATATTAATAACTTTACTTATATCACTTTGTATTAAATCTTCGTTTTCGCGTATTTCTTTTAATCGATTCATGTCATTATTAATTGGAACTACTTTTGAATTTTCATAAGGCTTTTTAATATCTGTTAATCCAAATATATAATCGATATTAGTATTATAATATCTAGCTAATAATTTTAATTTTTTAGTTGGTATCATGGAACATTCATTTTCATATTTACAATAGCCGTTTTGTTTCATTTCTAATAATTTAGCAATATTGGTTTGAGTAATTTTATGTTCTAATCGTAATTCTTTTAATCTATTCATAACTATCACAAAAATCTTAGCATATCACTATTTGGAGCATTGACAATTGTCCCGATTAAGAATATACTAATAATATATAAAATATCACTAATTAGGACATTAAAGGAGAAAAGTTAAATGAAGAATAAAAAGAAGATAACAAGTAAGTTAAAAGAAATAAAAATAATAGGTTTGATAATACTAATAGTATTAACAATAATATTATCTAATGTAATATTTTCTAAGAAAGAAAAAGTAATCTTAGATGAAGTAAGTTTATTAAATGAAGGAAGTAAAGGAACAAGTTTTGCTATGTATTATGAAACTCAACAAGATGATGGTACTTATACTTATGTGGAAAGTGAAGATACAACTTGGCCTACAGATTTAAGATATAATGCTAAAAAATCAGGATGTATAGATTATAATGGAAATAAAATAGATGGAACATTAACATATAATAAAAAAACTAATAAAGTAACATTAAGAACTAAAAGTGCAACATTATGTTATTTATACTTTGATTTAGGAACAGAAGAGAATCCATATCGAATTCAATATATCGAAGATTTAGTAAATTTAAGTAATAATGTAAACAATGGTGAAGCATATGAAGGAGTCTATTTTACTTTAGAAAGAGATTTAGATTTTCAACAAGAATGAAGTTATAGAAAATATGATAGGACAGATTATGGAGATATCAATGGAATAGATGGAACAGAACTACTTATGACAGAGTTAACTAATCCCGAAGGAACAGAACTACTTATGACAGAGTTAACTAATCCCGAAGGAACAGGCTTTCCACCAATAGGGGTAGGAAAAACTAATAATGTAGATAATGTATTTAAGGGAAATTTTAATGGATTAAAACATAAATTAGAAAATTTATATGTACATAATTATAGTGATACAAGTAGGAGATATGGCTTATTTGGCTATATATATGGTTCAACAATAAAAGATTTTGAATTAACCGGAAGTGTAATAACAGAAGTGACAAGAGATATCGGAGGACTAACAAGTTATGCTAAAAGATCAACATTTGAGAATATAATAACGAGAGTAACAGTAACAAGTAAAGTTGGTAGTTCATCAGTGGGAGGATTAATAGGTTCCGTAGGAGAAGAAGAAGGAAGCGTTAATAAAATAATAAATTGTATTAATTATGGAGAAATAAGTAATGGAAATAATACCGGAGGCTTAGTAGGATACTTAGCTAATAAAACAAGTTTAATAATAGAAGAAAGTTCCAATTATGGAACAATAACAAATAATTTAGGAAGTAATTTAGGTGGATTAATAGGAAGAGATAATGGAACAGCATCAAATACAACTATAAATAAAAGTCATAATTATGGTAAGATTAAAGTAGATAATAACGAAACAATAATAGCTAATTATTATATTGGTGGTTTAATGGGATTAGCAAATGGTTCAGCAATAATAGAAGATAGTTCAAATGAAATAGCAACAATAGGTGAAGAATCAGGTATATATACTTTATGCAATTCTAGTAGCATATGTCGAGTTGGTGGCTTATTTGGCGAAGTAGGAGGAGGTGGTAGTAATACTAAAATAATAACAAAAAATAGTATAAATAATAGTAGTATAAAGGTAAATGTAATAGCAGCATCAGATATAAGAATTGGTGGATTATTTGGAGCTTTAGCAGGAAATTCAGAAATAATAAACAGCGGAAATAGAGAAAAAGGAATAATTGATGTTTCTATTAATAGCGAAACGACAACATCATATATTGGTGGAATAGCAGGGATATTGCCCAATTATACAGAAAATACTTTTTTAAAAGTTTATAATTATGGAAATATTAAAAGAGTTGAAAAAAATGGAAAAGGAAGTGTTGCAGGTGGATTAATAGGTCAATTAGCTGCAAATTTAAATATTAAAAATAGTAATAATACAGGAGAAATTAATGTAGAAAACACTGGTTTAAACGATTCAATTAATGGCGGAATTATTGGGAGCATTTTTGCAAATAAAAATTTTTCAAGTCCATTAATTATAATTGAAGATTGTTATAATCAAGGAAATATTATTAATGGTACCAAAATTGGTGGTATTGTAGGTAGAACGTATAATGATTTAAAATTAATTATAAATAAATGCTATAATACAGGGAATTTAACAGGACAAGAAGAATTTATAGGTAATGTTAATGTCGGAGGGATAGTTGGTGGGGTAGCTCTTGATTCAAAAGCTTATATAATAAATTCATTTAATAAGGGTAATCTATTTGGATCACATACAAAATCAACGGACTCTTCTTCAGGAATAATTGGTCTTGTTTATGATACAGGATTTTCATATGTAATAAATAGTTTTAATATAGGTAAATTAGAATCTGCTTTATATTCTTGTGGAATAGCAAATATAGCTGGAAAAGGTAATTTAAAAATAAATAATGTATTTAATTCAGGAAATATGATAGCTCCTAAACAGTACGGTATATTTTCTTCACTTGAAAATAGCACATCAGAAACGTTAAATGCATATTATAAAGATGGAATAACAGGAAGTAATATAGCTATAAGTGGAATAGAAGCCATGACTGAAAATAACATGAAAGGAACAGATAATAATAGCTTAATATATAAATTAAATGCAAATATTCAAAATATAAATTTAAATGGAATAGATGAAGACTTAAAAGATTATACCTTAGTAGATTGGATAATAGATTCAAGTACAGGTTATCCAACACTTAACTTTAAATTAGAAGGTAATGAGTAATAATACTTGTTACTTTCTTTTTAATTTATTATAAAATAAAACTACTTGCATTAAATAAATAAAATAGTATATAATATTAATAGGACAAACAAAAAGAGACATATCTAGCTTGGATTGTTAGATGCTTCTCAGTCCAAAATTTTTAGAATCTGAAAAACACCAATTTATCTGAGCAATCATAGATGAGTAGGTGTTTTTCTTTTTATTTAATCCCTGTGGGTAATTTTCTCGATTAAAACCAAGATGATTACTAGAATAACTAAGTATTCCACCAGTAAATATCCCCTTCATAGGACCACCCCCTTCCAGATAAGAAAAGATCGTTAAATGGACTGAGGAATAAAAACACCTAACCGCTAGAATATATCTCTAAAAGCATTATAATATATAAAAAATACTTTGTAAATAAAAGGAAACGAAATGTCCGCATACTTTTTAAAATTTTTTAAATAAATACATAATACATAAAATTATTTTTATAACAATAATATAATCCTAATAATAAATTGTGGAAAACTTCTCACTTTTCAACAATTAAAAAAAATATGTCGAAATATGTCTTATTAGTTTTATAGCCAATTTAATATCTTTATAATTAAATAATTAGTTAAGAAAGAAGTAATATTATCTACATCATTTCTCTTTCTAAAATTTTTGACAAAATAAAACAAAGTATGTATAATGATATTGTTAGAAGGTGAATAGATGTTAAAGACAATAAATTATACATGTCGCTTTATCATAATTATTGTATTTGTTGTACTTGCTTCTAATTATGTTCATATAATCGAAAATAAAAGTTATAGTGATAATATTAATAAAAATGTTAATTTAAGTACAATGGCTTTAAAAGTAGATGAATTTAAAGAAAATGATATTTATAGTGCTAAAGATACATATACTGGCGATTTAACTGGTTATGTTTATAATTGTCCTTTATGTAATGGTACTTTAGGTTGTATGCCTTCTTATTATATTAAAGATGGGACAACTACTTATAATGATGATATTTATGGTCAAGTTAGAATAGTAGCATCTTCTTCAAATTTACCATGTGGTTCAATTGTCAGATTTACTACTTCTCGAGTTTCCGATTCTGAAGTATATGCTATTGTTTTAGATCGTGGTGTAAGAGGAAATGCCTTAGATTTACTAAGTCCTAGTTTAGATTATGCTCTAAATATTGGACGTAGTGTTATAACTTATGATGTTTTAAGGGAAGGATGGGGTAAATAACCCTTTTTTAATATATATATGAAAGCTAAAAAAAACTTAGGTCAAAATTTTTTAATAGATAATAATATTATAAAAAAGATTAGCAATAGTCTCAATGCTTCTGCCAATGATTTAATAATTGAAATTGGTCCAGGGATGGGAGCTTTGACTAAAGAATTAAAAAATAAAAATGCTAATCTAATTTGTTATGAAATAGATACTGATTTAAAACCTTATTTAAATAGTTTAGAAGATAATAAAACAAAGATAATATATAAAGATATTTTAAATTCAAATATCCAAGAAGATATTCAAGATATTAAGTATAATAATCTTTATATTATAGGAAACTTACCATATTATATTACAACTCCGATAATTAAATATTTAGTAAATCTTGATTTAGATGTTAAAGAAATGCTTTTTATGGTTCAAAAAGAAGTAGCAGAACGCTTTACTGCAGTTCCAAATTCTAAAGACTATAGTAGTATTACTCTTTATTTAAAATATTTTTATAATTTAGAATATTTATTCTCAGTCAGTAAATATGCATTTAATCCTGTTCCTAAAATCGAAAGTGCTATTATTAAGTTTACCAAACGTCTTAATAAGCCTCTAGTTGATAAAGAAAAATATTTTAAGTTAATAAATGATGCTTTTAAAATGAAAAGAAAAACTTTAAGAAATAATTTAACTAATTATGATTTTAATAAAATTAATGAAATATTAAAGCAAAATAACTATATTGAAACAGTCAGAGCTGAAGAATTAAGCGAAGAAATATTTGTTAAAATAACCAATACAATAGGAGAAATAAAATAAATGTATAATTATGATTTCACTAAAGAAAAAATAATTTATGAAAATCCCAATGCTTATATAGAAGTAAATGCTAATGTTTATAATTTATCTTTAGTAGTTACAACGCAAAATATTTTACTTTTTAATAATGCCAATAAAAATAATATTTTAAATAATCGTGGTATGTATATGCCACCTGATTATCTACTAGAGTTAAAAATACCATATAAAAATTTACAATATAAGATAATTAATGGTGATACTTATCTTAATTTAAAAGATAAAGAAATTCTTTTATATGATATTGATTTTCATAAAATTATTAATTAATTATTTAAAAAACAATTTAATTATGTTATTCTTAAATTAGAAATGAGGTATATAATGAAAAAAGAAAAAAATATATTTCCAATTATCTTAATTGCTATAATTATTGTTATGGTTATAATATCTATCTTTACTGGTAAAAAAACGAAACCAGATAATGATACAAAGAATTTAGGTTTAATTGAAACTATTGAAACAAAAGAGTGTAATAAAATACCTGTTTTATATTATGCCGGTAGTGAATTTAATATTTATACCTATTGTTTAGATGAAGTTTATTATCAAAAAGATGATACTAAAGAAGAACTTAGATATATCTTAAATGGTCGTTATGATGAATTTACCGCTTTATTTAATAAATTAGGTAAACAAGATAATTATGAAGATGGGGGAACAATTTTATACCGAGATGGTGGTAGTACCTTAATTTCTAATAATGGTCTAAGTATTTTAAAATGTCATACTACAGAAGGTAATACTGATATTTATATTGGCTCCAAAGATATGGGATATGAAGAAGGATTTTGTAAAAGAGAGCATGATGCAGTCGAAACATTTATTAAAACTTATACTGTTGAAGAAGTAACTACTACTAAAGATCAAAAATATTATGAATTAACATTATCATCATTTCAAGATGAAAGTAATGTCAAAGTAAAAATTGAAGCTAATATTATTGATAAGATTGAAAAAGGTAAAAATTATGAATTTACTTTTGCGGCTACTCATAAAAATATTAAAGATAATATCAAAACTATTTTTAAAGAAGCAAAGTTATTAAAGGTAAGAGAAACTAATAAACAAGGTTTAGATCAATTTAATGACAGTGTTAGATAATTTTTTTAAGATATCAAAATAATAAATATGGTCTAGTTTTTCTTAAATATCATATAATTTATTGGTGATATGTTTGGAAATTAATAAAGGGGATTTTGTAACTAGAAAAAGCTATAACAATGATACCATTTTTAAAGTAGTAAATGTTAAAGATGGTATTTATTATTTAAAGGGAGCTGAAGTAAGATTATATGCTGATAGTCTACTTCAAGATTTAGTAAAATGTGAAGCTCCTCGGGAAGAACCATTAGAAAATTTTGAAAGAAGTACAATTGATATCGAAAAAGATGATTATTTTTATTTACCAGCTAAAGTTCTACATTGTGATGGTGATTCAGAATATTTAGATAAATGTTTAAAATTTTATAAACAAGCCGGTATTTTAGCCATAGGTAAAAAAATTAAAGAAGAAGATATGTATGAACAAGTAGGAATGCTTTTAAAAGAATATAAACCTGACATTTTAATTATTACTGGTCACGATGCTTATTACAAGAAAAAAGGTGATATTAATAGTTTAGATAGTTATAAAAATACCAAAAATTTTATCAAAGCTATTAAAGCTGCTCGTAACTATGAGAAAAGTCATGAAAAATTAGTTATTATCGCTGGTGCCTGTCAAAGTAATTATGAAGAATTAATAAAAGCTGGTGCTAATTATGCATCAAGTCCCAAAAGAGTTAATATTCATGCTTTAGATCCGGCAATTATAGCTGTAACAATAGCACTTACTGAAAGAAACAAAGAAGTGAATTTAAAAGAAACTCTAGAAAAAACCAAATATGGTAAAGATGGAATGGGTGGCATTATTGGTAATGGCCTTATGTATGTGGGGTATCCAAGATAATGAATTTAGACCTAGTGAAAGAACAACTTTCTAAAAATATAAATAAGAAAGTTATTGTTACTGTATATGGGATGCGTAATAAAATAAATCGTTATGAAGGAACACTTTATAAAATATATCCTAACATTTTTAGTATTATGATGAATGGTACTGAAAAGAGTTTTTCATATAATGATTACATAACTGGTGATATAAAAATAAGATTTGTGTAAAAAAATGTTGCAAAATATTCATAAATGCATTAAAATTAAAGTAAGTTGTGAAGTCAAGATAAGGAGTGGTAATAATGGAAATTACAAGAGTTCATGTTCACAAAGTAGATAGAGAGGGTTCAAGACTAAAAGGTTATGCAACTGTCACTATCGATGATTGCTTCGTAGTAAGCAACATTAGAATAATTGAAGGAGAAAATAGATTATTTTGCGCTATGCCTAGTCGTAAAGTAAGTGATGACAAATTTGAAGATATAGTTCATCCAACAAACTCTGAAACAAGAGAAATGTTTGAAAAAGCTATATTAGAAGAATATAAAAATCCAACTGTCAAAGAAGAAACTGAATAAAATACTGTTTACGCAGTATTTTTTTGACTCCAAACTAAGTTCTAAATTATTAAGAGATTTCATAATATTTAGTAGGAGGAATTATGGAAAGTATAATAGATATGAACAGTTATGGTAATCATGAAGTTAAAATAACTGATAGAAGTATTATTAGTTTAACGGGAATTAATAAAATTAGTAGTTTTGATGAAGAAGAATTTTTAATGGAATCAAACATGGGCATTATTTTACTTAAAGGTGAAGGCTTAGAAATAATTAAACTTGATACTCATGATGGAAATGTCAAAATAAAAGGTAAATTAAATAGTTATGCTTATATTGAAAATGTTAAGAAAAAACCTGAAGAAAGCTTACTTTCTAAATTATTTAAATAATGTCTACACACTTACAATTAATCTCTTTTTTAGTTTCATTAGTTTTTGGTATAATTTTTTACTATTTAACTATTTTGAATTTCTATATAATAAAGAATTTAAAAAAATATCAAAAACATCTTTTAACATTTGTATTTACTATCGATATGACTATTATTTATATCATAATTTTTTATCATTTAAATAAAGGCTACTTTCATATTTATTTTATCTTTATGGTCTTTTTAGGATTTTATCTGGGCTTTTTAACTCATAAAAAAATGATAAGTAAAATAGATGTCAAACACATTTTTAAACATTGAAAATATTATTTTCCTATGCTACTATCTAAAGTAGAAGTAAAAATGGAAAGTGGATATTATGCATAAAAAAAGCAAAAAAGAAAAAATTAGACTTTTTATTATTACTGTAACAATTATTTCATTGTTATCTATTTTAGTTGGCAGTGTCTATAAAGATTGGCAACAAATCTTAGCTAATAAAAAATTAAAAACTGAATTAGCCTTAAAATATGAAAATTTACTTGATGAAGAAGAAAAACTAAATGCAGAAATTGTTAAATTGGGAGATGATGAATATTTAGCTAGATATGCTAAAGAAACATTTATGTTGTCTGCTGAAGGTGATACCATTATAAAATGGAATAACAAAAATAAAGATCCTAATGAGTAGAGGAAATTATGGAAAATAAAGATAAAATGTATCATATTGGTTTAGAAAAGAAAGATTTAGAAGGAGCAGAATATGCTATTTTACCTGGTGACCCTCAAAGAGTAAGTGAAATAGCTAAGTATTTACAATCAGGAAAACCATTAACTGTCAGTCGTGAATATACCAGTTATTTAGGTGATATTGCCAATCAAAAAGTTTTAGTAATTTCTACTGGTATGGGTGGACCATCAACTGCTATCTGCATTGAAGAATTAGCCATGTTAGGTATCAAATATTTAATTAGAGTTGGAACTTGTGGTGGAATGCAACTTGATGTTGAAGCTGGTGATTTAGTTATTGCAACGGGTGCTATTCGTAAAGAAGGAACTAGCAAAGAATATTTACCTATTGAATTTCCTGCTATTGCTTCTTTGGACATAACTAATGCTTTAATAGATGCCACTAAAGAACTAGGCTTTAAATATCATACTGGTGTTGTTCATTGTAAAGATTCTTTTTATGGCCAACATAATCCTGAACGCATGCCGGTATCTTATGAACTTTTAAATGAGTGGCAAGCCTGGCTTAAAGGTAACTCTTTAGCTAGTGAAATGGAAACATCAGCATTATATATTGTATCCCAAGTATTAAATTTACAAGCTGGTGCAGTACTACTTACGGTTTGGAATCAAGAAAGAGAAAAAAATAATTTAGATAATAAAAATGATTTTGATAATACTAAAGAAATTCAAGTAGCAATTAAAGCTATTGAAATATTAATTCAAAAAAAGAGCTAGAAAACAATAATAATTATCTAACTCTTTTTATTTGATAATCTCATCAATTAACCCATATGTCAAAGCTTCCCTAGGTTCCATAAAATTATCTCTCTCTGTATCATTTTCAATAGTTTCTAAACTTTGCCCTGTTACATTAGCTAAAATGTGATTAAGTTTATCTTTAATTTTTAATATTCTTTCCGCTGCTATTTTAATATCAGTCGCTTGTCCTTGAGTTCCTCCTAAAGGTTGATGAATCATAATTTCCGCATTTGGTAAACAACATCTTTTGCCTTTAGTTCCATTAGCAAGTAGAAAAGCTCCCATCGAAGCAGCTAAACCCAAACATATTGTTTTAACATCACTTTTAATATAATTCATTGTATCATAAATAGCCATCCCACTAGTAATACTACCACCTGGCGAATTAATATATAAGTAAATATCTTGATTATTAAGACTATCTAAATATAAAAGTTCCGATACCACGATACTAGCTACATTATCATTAATTTCTCCATTTAGAAAAACGATTCGATCATTTAATAATCTTGAATATAAATCATAAGCATATTCTCTATTACTAACTTTTTCAATGACTGTTGGAATTATGTTCATTTTCTCACCTATATATATAATATAAAAATTGATTAAAAATTATTCAAAAAAAATTTAATTTGTGGTAGAATTATAAAAGTAGAGGGTTGACTAATGGAAAATATAAAAATAACAAGTAATGGTGAAAAAAAAGAATTTCAAAAAAATACAACTTACTATGAAATTAGTAAATCTTTTAATTTAGGCAAAAATATTTTAGGGGTTAAAGTCAAAAATGAAGTTTTATCTTTATGCGAAGTAGCAAATGATGATCAAATAGTTGAATTTATTGATGTAAATGATTTAAACGGTAATAAAATGTACAAATGTGGTTTAGAATTTATATTTGAAGTTGCTCTAAAAGAATTATTTCCTAACTTAGAAATTACTTATCAACATAGTGTTCCTAAAGGTTTTTTAGGTGAAATAATTGGTGATAAAATTATTACCCAAGAAGATATTACAAACTTAAAGGCTAAGGTAGCAACACTCGTTGCTGATGATTTAATATTTAAAAAATTAAATATTAAGAAAAAAGAAGCTATCAATTTTTATAAAAGAATTCATGAAGAAGAAAAAGCCTTAAATATCGAAAATATTTCTGACAAAGTAGTAACCTTATATGAGTTAAAAGGTTTTTACAATTATTTTTATTCTGATATGCCATACTCAACTGGTAGTATAACGCAATATGATATTATTTACTTAGGACGTAATCGTTTAATTTTTGTTATTCCTCCAGCAAGAAGTAATGGTAAACTTCCAGAATATGTTCATTATGATAATATTATTAATTCCTTTTTAGTAGGCAAAAATTGGTTAGAAACTTTAAATATGAAATACTGTACATCTATTAACACCACTGTTAGTAATGGTCAAATTAAAGATTTTATCAAATCATGTGAATTAGTTTTTAATTTAAATGTTGCTAAATGTGCTGATACAATAACTAACAATCGTAATATAAAATTTGTTTTAATTGCGGGACCATCATCAAGTGGCAAAACAACAACCTGTAAAAGACTTTCTTCTTATTTAATGGCTAAAGGTTTTGATCCAGTTAAATTATCCATTGATGATTTTTTCTTAGAAAGAGAAGAAACCCCCAAAGATGAAAATGGTGAATATGATTTTGAATGTTTAACTGCTGTTGATTTAGAATTATTTAACAATACTTTAAAACGTTTATTAAATAATGAAACCGTTAATATTCCAACTTATAATTTTGTTACTGGGAAAAAAGAATATAATGATAATTATGTAAAATTAAACGAAAATAGTATTGTTTTAATCGAAGGCTTACACGCATTAAATGATGATTTGTTACCCATAATAGATAATAAGTATAAATATAAGATTTATTTAAGTCCCTTTATACCACTTAATATTGATCGTCATAATTATATATCTACTTTAGATTTAAGATTAATTAGAAGAATAATTAGGGATAATCGGACAAGAGGTCATTCCGTTCATCGGACAATTCATACTTGGCAAAGTGTTCGTAATGGTGAAGAAAAATATATTTTTCCCTATATCCATCAAGCTGACGTTATAATTAATACAGCCCTACCTTATGAAATAGGAGTAGAAAAAGTTTATGTCGAGCCATTACTTCGTTCAATAAATGTTGAAAGTAATTATTATGAAGAAGCCAGAAGATTATTAAATTTTTTAAAAATGTTTTATCCCATCCCAGGTGAATATGTAAATGGTGATTCAATATTAAGAGAATTTATAGGAGGAAATTATGATTAGAGTTGCAATAAACGGTTTTGGCCGAATAGGCAGAATTGCTTTTAGAGAGATGATAACAGATACAAAGTTTGATATCGTTGCTATTAATGATTTATCAAATGCCGAAGAATTATGTCATTTAGTAAAATATGATACAGTCCATCGTAGTTTTCATGAAGATGCTATTAAATACGAAAATAACGAAATTGTTGTAGCAGGAACTAAAAGAATACCAGTTTTTTCTGAAAAAGATCCATTAAATTTACCATGGCGTAATTTAAATGTTGATTTAGTTTTAGAGTGTACAGGAGCTCTTACTAAAGTGGAAGATGCTTTAAAACACATTAGTGCTGGTGCCAAAAAAGTTTTAATATCGGCTCCAGCTAAAGGTAATGCCAAAACTATTGTTTATGGAGTAAATGAAAACATTTTAGATGGTAGTGAACAAATTGTATCTGCTGCTAGTTGTACAACTAATTGTTTAGCACCAGTATTAAAAGTAATTAATGATAATTTTGGAATAGAAAAAGGATTTATGACCACGATTCATGCTTTTACTAATGACCAAGTTACATTGGATATCACACATAAAAAAGGTATAAAGGCTAGAAGAGGTCGTGCTGCTAGTCAAAATATTATTCCAGCATCAACCGGCGCTGCTTCATCAATTGGTTTAGTCATACCTGAATTAATTGGAAAAATGGATGGCCTTGCTTATCGAGTACCAGTTCCTGATGGCTCTGTTATAGATGTTACCTTAGAATTAAAAAGTACGCCAACTGTCGATGAAATAAATCAAGTTTTCCAAACCAATAGTAATGATACTTTAAAATTTACAATGGATCCAGTTGTATCAAGTGATATTATTGGCAAAAGATGTGGAGCATTAGTGGATGGCCTTTTAACAAATTTAGTTGAAGTAAATGGTAAAAGACTTTATAAAATAGTCGCATGGTATGACAACGAACTTGGTTATACTACCCAAATGTTAAAGACAGCTTTAAGCATGTTTAAATAGCAAGAAGAAGTCGATTGGCTTCTTTTTTTTAATATTTATAAAAAATAAAACATGATTCGACAATTTATTCTTAAGTGATGTGTTATGATAAGGGCATTTCATTTTAAGAAAGGGGGCGAATTCTATGTTAAATGAAATGAAAAAAGAAATAAAAATCTTTCAAAAAGATGAAATATTTAAATCATTATTCCAATATAATTATTTTTTTACTTATTTGTATAAAGCTTTCTTAGAGTTTATTGGTGATAATACCAACATTGACGTTATAAGTGTTTCTGCTCAAAACTTAATAATGCCAATTAAAAATAAATTACAATCTTATTATGGTGATTTAGTCGCTACTTTAAACAACTTAGATATTATATCTATAGAAATGGATACTGGTCGTTTTACCAAGACTAAGTTTAATAAAAATAAAAGTTATTTAAATAGATTATATGCTAATCAATTACCTAAAGTAAAAAATAAAAATATTAATAATTATCGTAATATACATAAAGTAACTAATATTAGTTTTATTAATAGTGATTATGCTAATATGGCTCCGCATTTAATAACAAAGTATGTATTTATGCAAGAAGGAACAATATTTGCTCGTGATGATGATAATCCAAAAATGTATTTAGTGAGACTTGATTTGGTAAAAGAAATAGCCTATAATGAAAATGAAAGTAAATTTATAAGACTACTTAGGATATTAAATGCCACAAGTTATGAAGAGTTAGAAAGATTAGCTAAAGGAGATGAGACAATGGAAGAAATGGTTGAATATGTTAGAAATTGGTGTTTAGAAAGTGAAAAAGATGGGAAAGAGATTTTTATTGAAAATTTAAGAGAAGAGGCTAAAGAAGAAGGTGCTGAAGAAAAAAGTATAGATATAGCTAAACTTCTTCTAAAAAAGAGCTATCCCATTAATGAAATAATTGAAATAACTGGCTTATCTAAAGAAGAAATATTAAGTATAAAGTAGTAAAAATCTGAATAGCAAAAGAAGTCGATTGGCTTCTTTTTTAATATTTATAACAAATAAAATATAGTTCGACAATTTTTTCTTAAGTGATGTGTTATGATAAGAACATTTCATTTTAAGAAAGGAGGCGAATTCTATGTTAAATGAAATGAAAAAAGAAATAAAAATCTTTCAAAAAGATGAAATATTTAAATCATTATTCCAATATAATTATTTTTTTACTTATTTGTATAAAGCTTTCTTAGAGTTTATTGGTGATAATACCAACATTGACGTTATAAGTGTTTCTGCTCAAAACTTAATAATGCCAATTAAAAATAAATTACAATCTTATTATGGTGATTTAGTCGCTACTTTAAACAACTTAGATATTATATCTATAGAAATGGATACTGGTCGTTTTACCAAGACTAAGTTTAATAAAAATAAAAGTTATTTAAATAGATTATATGCTAATCAATTACCTAAAGTAAAAAATAAAAATATTAATAATTATCGTAATATACATAAAGTAACTAATATTAGTTTTATTAATAGTGATTATGCTAATATGGCTCCGCATTTAATAACAAAGTATGTATTTATGCAAGAAGGAACAATATTTGCTCGTGATGATGATAATCCAAAAATGTATTTAGTGAGACTTGATTTGGTAAAAGAAATAGCCTATAATGAAAATGAAAGTAAATTTATAAGACTACTTAGGATATTAAATGCCACAAGTTATGAAGAGTTAGAAAGATTAGCTAAAGGAGATGAGACAATGGAAGAAATGGTTGAATATGTTAGAAATTGGTGTTTAGAAAGTGAAAAAGATGGGAAAGAGATTTTTATTGAAAATTTAAGAGAAGAAGCTAAAGAAGAATATTGCTATGATACAGCTAAACTTCTCCTAAAGAAGAGCTATCCCATTAATGAGATAATTGAAATAACTGGCTTATCTAAAGAAGAAATATCAAGTATCAAATAGCTAAAAAGCTGTAATGAAAACTTATCCATTACAGTTTTTGTTTCCTTTGATGAACAGTTCTATCATCTGTTAAATATAATAAATAATCTACACTAACATTGTAATATAATGCTAGTGTTTTTAATATTTTTACTGGAATATCATTAATACAAGATTCATATTGTGAATAACCAGATTGACTCATACCAAGTAATTTAATAATTACCCATTGAGTTAAATCATTATCTTCACGTATTTCTTTCAATCTATTCATGTTTTTACTAGTTTCATATATTTTAGACTTAGGATAAGGTTTTCTATTCTCAGTTAAACACAATATATAATCAATACTAACATTAAAATAATTAGCAACTTTTTTTAAAAATGTAGTATTCATATCATTTTTTTCGGTTTCTAATTTTGAGTACCCATGTTGACTCATTTCTAAATCATGTGCTATTTTATTTTGAGTTATACTATATTCTTTTCGAAGTTCCTTAAGTCTATTCATAAATATCACATAAAAAAAGTATCATATTCTATTTTAGGATATTGACATTTATTTTAAATTGGAATATAACTAAATTATTCTAAAATAGGATATCGATTAATTGCTTTTAAAGTCAACCATGGCTTGTAAATAAGCTTCCAATTTTACTTTTTCAATGTTATTTAATTTTCGATAATTTGTTATTAAAGTATTTTCTTCTTCCGATAAAGTAAAATCAGATGGATTTGGATTTGCCGTAAGACCTAAAAGGTAATCAGTCGTAGTGTTTAATATTTGTGCCATTTTAATAACTGTAGCAGTCTTTGGTTTAATTTTACCACTTATATATTGACTTACCGCTTCTTGAGAAACTTCTAATTCTACTGCTAGCGAAATTAAAGATTTATTACGTGCTTTTACTAATTTTTTTAAATTTTTCATCGCATCACTCTTCATAACTAACCTCCTAATTATAAAGTGTCTAATAAAATTATATAATTACTACTTCAAATTTTTATGAAGTATGATATAATAAAATTGAAGTGATAATTATATTTTTTAAAAATAATTGAAGTAATACTGTATAGAATTTTGAATTTAAAAATAAAAACAGTATTAATATAAATAGAAAGAGGTATGAGATGAAGAATAGAAAAATAATAATAAGCTTAGTGGGAGTGCTAATAATGTTACTACTAATAATAAGTGCCACGTATGCATATTTTAGTGTCACAATAACCGGTAATGGTAGTAAGACGATGATAACAGCAAATACTCCAAAAAAACATTCCTTATCTGTAAGTACTCTATATGATGATATTCATATTCATGTTGATAATAATGATATGAAATTAGCAAATGTAGGAAGTTATTATGGAGCAGTAAATAATAATAGATATGAAAAAACCAAAGAAGAAGGAACACATAATATAATCGAAGTATCATCTAAAGGTATGGAAAACATCAGATATAGTTGTAGTGGAGATATAAAAGTAACTTTAAACATTGATAATGGAAGTATGGGAAGTGTCTTAGAAAAAGAAGATGTCCTTTTATATTTAAAAGGTTTAGGTTTAGATGAGACATTAGACTTAAGTACCTTAAAAATGAATAATACCAAAATATATACGACTACATTTGAGATAGATGGAGATAGTAGTGATTATTTAAGAGCCATAGTAGAATTAATAAATAAAGAAAGTTATCAAAATTATATAGCTAATAAAATGTTAAATGTTAAAATAGAAGCTGAGAATATGGTATGTCATGAAAATGGTACCTATAAATACTTAGTTAAATTAAATAAATCAGTAAAAGAAATACAAAATGGTAAAGAAGTAAATAAATACAATGTTTCAATATTTTATGATGAAGAGGGAATATATCAAAAGATTCAAAACGTTTACTTCGTAGATTACATAAACACTTCAAAAGCTATTAAGACATGGGAATTAGGAGATACCAACAGAGGTACTAAGTCAGATGAAGTAATGGGATGGTTAGAAAAAACACCAAATGAAAATGATAGCTATGATTTATACATCGGTTCAAAAGGACCAATGCGAGCCCCAAAAGATATGGATTATGCATTTAATAGCTTTACAAATTTAAAAAAGATATCAGGAAATGCTTTAGATACAAGTGAAGTAATTAGTTTATCAAATACATTTGTAAATTGTACTAATTTGGTAGATATAGGAGCTCTTGCTTATTGGGATGTCTCAAAAGTAACAAATACTTCATATATGTTTTATGGTACTCAGATAAGTGATCTAACACCGATAAGAAATTGGAATGTTTCAAATGTAACCAATATGGCTGGTATGTTTTATGGAACTCAAATAAACGATCTAAGTCAAATAGCCAATTGGAACGTATCTCATGTAACAACTACGAATCATTTGTTTAATAAGACTAAAATAAGTGATATAACACCATTAAAAAACTGGAATCTGTCAAGTATAACAAGCATTAGTTATATGTTTAGTAACACTTTAATAGCAGATATAAATTTATTAAAAAGTTGGGATATAAGTGAGGTTACTAATATATCAGGATTATTTTATAATACTCCAATAAGTGATCTAACACCGATAAAAGATTGGGATACATCCAAAGTAACAAATATGGAATCATTATTTTATAATTGTAAAAATTTAGTAGATATTAGTGCCTTAAACGATTGGGATGTATCACATGTAACAAACATGGCAAGTATATTTCAAGGTTGTGATAATCTAATGGATTTAAACCCAATCTCAAATTGGAAAGTGTCTAGTGTTACAACTATGATTTGGATGTTTCTAGGTGTTTCAATGAGTGATTTAACTCCATTGAAAGATTGGGATACATCCAAAGTAACAGATATGTATGGTATGTTTTCTAGTTGTCAAAATTTAACTAATTTAACAGGTTTAGAAAATTGGAATGTTTCAAAAGTAACAAGAATGTATAGAACCTTTTCTAATACGCCAATCAGTGATTTAACAGCATTAAGTAAATGGAAAGTATCTTCTCTAACAAATATGGCAGGTATGTTTAGCAGTTGTAAAAATATAACAAGTTTAACAGGGTTAGAAAATTGGGATGTCTCAAAAGTAACAGATATGAGTAATATGTTTACTAATGATAGCAATTTAAAAGATGTGACAGCTATAGCTAATTGGAATGTTTCAAGTGTAACAGGATTTGGTGAATATGGTTATGGAGGAATGTTTCAAGAGTGCATAGGATTAACAAAAGTAGATTTAAGTAAATGGCAAACTCCGAAATTAACAAGTGTTTCGCGAATGTTTGGAGGATGTACAAATTTAATAGAATTAAAATTACCCCAAGCACCATATAATTCCATAAGTAATGTAAATAGTTATCAAGCATTTCTTGGAGGAGATTATGTAGGAGCATATAATAGAGGCACAATGGGTTCAGTAAAAGATAATATCGCCATAACAGTAGATGCAACCCAAGAAAGTTGGGTTAAAGATAGATTAATTGAAGCGAATGTTACAAATGCCACAATTAATGGTAAACCAATGAGTAGTGTATCTTAAGAATAATGTTGAAAGAAGATGTGTGAAAAGCACATTTTTTTTCTTTTGAAAAAGTTATGTTAAACTTTATGACTGATTAATATATTCAGCATATGCAACATTTAAATCAACAGGCATTTTAATTGAA
>CANQTA010000011.1 GCA_947626655.1 uncultured Bacilli bacterium | reverse complement strand
CAAGTTTTAATGCATATTCTTTATTATGCATATAATAAAAATATCTCCTTTCTAGAGATATTATACATCATTAATATTAATGGTATCATTTTAACTAATGATAAGGTATCATTTCTAAAAAGGATTAACATTTTTGTCATTAACTCTTGACAACAATACGTAAAAGTAGTAGAATAAACACTTGTTTTGGGGGTAATAGTGTGAATATTAAAGAATATATTGCTAAAATTAATGATAAAGAAACTTTAAAAGAATTGTTCAAATTTTTACAAACTAAAAAATTTGAAAGAACACTCACTTTTGTTCTTGCTTGTATTGTTGCTATCAACCTTAGTACTAATAATAAACAATCCAAAAACCGTTCTCATGAATATGGTCCTTTTGAGCAATCTTCTTCCCATGATTATACTGAATTATATGATACTAATGAAGAAACAATAAAACAAGAAAATCTTAATATTGATGAAATAATAATTGCTTCTTACAATACCTCACAATCTATAATAACAAACCACACTGACGAAGTGTTAAATCCAACTTCTTCTTTAGCTACTGAAAATAATGAAACTAAAGAACCAAAAGAATTAACTAATGCTGAAAAGAAAGCCATTATTTTAACTAATCAAAAAATAACCGAAACGCAATTCCAAGAATTTATTAGAACTGTATTTGCAGAAGGTGGCGGTTCTTATTATGATGAATGTTATAATGTTACTAGTACTATTTTAAATCGTAAAAAAAGTATTGCCTTTACTACGGATGCTTCCAAATCTTTTGGTAAAAATTTGGGATTCAACATTTACTGCTTATTAACTGCTCCTCATCAATTTAGTGGTTATAAGGATGCCAACTATTATTATTGGGACAATTTTGATCAAGAATACTTAGAATCTCTACCAGGCTATCAAGCTATAATTGACTGTTTATATACTGAACAAACCAGTCATGATTATTTAAGCTTTAAAGGAATAGGTTGCAATCCCGAAGGAAAAGTTCAATTATGTACCCCATATGGTAACTATTATCATAATCAATTAAAAGAAGAAGATACTATACCTCTTACTGAACAAATTACTTATCCATATGGCGAAGAAGCTGAAAATCTATACAATACTTCGCTTACCGAAGATAACGAAAAAGTTCTTACTAGAACAAAATAATTTTAAGAAACAGCAATGTTTCTTTTTTAATAGCAAAAACTATCCACCTGAATATATTATATATGTAAGGAGTGTTTATGTGAAAAAAAGTGTTTTATACATTTTAACTGTTCTCATCACTATTGTGCTTATTGTACTTATAATAGGTATATTTATTAAAAAAGATTCTCATACTGAAAATAATAAAACTTTACAAACTATTAAAGTAGCAGAAGTAACTCATAGTATTTTTTATACTCCCTTCTATGTAGCAATTGAAAACGGTTATTTTAAAGATGAAGGAATAAAAATTGATTTATCTTTAGTTAGTGGTAGTGATAATGTAGCTGCCTCTGTCTTAGCCAATGATACAGAAGTTGGTTTAGCCGGTCCCGAATCAGCTATTTATGTGTATTTAGGAAAAGAAAAAGATTATTTACAAGTATTTTCGGGCTTAACTAAAAGAGATGGTCAATTTATGCTATCCCGCCAAAATGAAAATTTTGATTGGCATAACCTAATAGGAAAAGAAATATTAATTGGTCGTTCAACTGGTATGCCGGGATTATCTTTCTTAAGAGCCTTAAAAAATCAAGGAATTAATGCCCAAGATGTAAAAATCAATGATTCCGTAGATTTTGCAGAAATATCGGGAGCTTTCATTGGTGGCGAAGGCGATTATGTCAATTTATTTGAACCACTCGCAACCAAATTAGAACAAAATAAAAATGGCTATGTAGTCACTTCTGTCGGAGCCTACTCTGATCCATTTCCCTACACTGCATTCTATGCTCGTAAAAGTTATATAGCTAAAAATCAAGAATTATTAACAAAATTTACCAAAGCAATTAACAAAGGCATCGAATATACAACCCAAAATTCTAGTGCTACTGTTGCTAAAGTAATTCAAAAACAATTTAGTGATACAAACATAGAAGATTTAACAACTATGATTGAAAGATATCGCCAAGCTGATGTTTGGCTACCAAATCCTTATGTTGAAGAAGATTTTTTCAATACCTTAGTTCAACTACTAAAGGAAAATAATTTAATTAAAGAAAATGTTTACTACCAAGACTTGGTAAATAATCTTTATGAATAATTTAATAGAAATTCATAATATAACTAAAAATTATCACACTAAGGAAGGCGAAATAAGCGCTATTAAAGATTTTAATCTCAATCTAAAAAAAGGCGAAATAGTTTCCATCGTCGGTCCTTCTGGCTGTGGAAAGTCAACACTTTTATCAATTATAGCCAATCTTGATTCTGATTATCAAGGAGAAATAATCCAACATAATCTAAAAATAGCTTATATGCTTCAAAATGCTGCTCTCCTTCCTTATCTAACCATTTATGAAAATGCCATTTTAGGTTTAAAAATTAATCATCAATTGACTAAAGAAAACCTCGCCTACGTCGATTATTTATTCGATTTATATAATTTAAACGATTTTAAAAATAATTATCCAAAAAGTTTATCCGGGGGAATGAAACAAAGAATTGCTCTTATTAGAACCTTATCTTTAAAACCAGATTTACTATTACTAGATGAACCATTTAGTGCTTTAGATGAGCAATCAAAACTTATCATTAGTGAAGATGTTTATAAAATAATAAAAGAAAAAAATATTACAGCTATTTTAGTAACTCACAACATTGAAGAAGCCATCTACTTTTCGGATAAAATCGTTGTCTTATCCAAAAGACCTGCCATTATTAAAAATATCATTTCTATAAATTGTGAAAATAATACTTCTATTTATGAACGACGCAAAGATCCTAATTTTCATAAGTATTTTGATACTATTTGGAAGGATTTAGATATCAATGAGTCCTGAACAAAAAAAATTTTTAAAAAATTTAAAATTAACTAAATACAAAGTTATTTTTTTACAAATAGCTATTTTAGTTATATTCTTAGGTCTTTGGGAATTTCTAACATTTAAAGGAATTATCAGTCCTTTTATCTATTCTAGTCCCTCTAAAATTTTTAGCACTATTATTGATCTAATTCATAGCCATAATTTCTTTATTCATATATACATAACATTAAAAGAAGTTTTAATTGCCTTTTTTCTTGGAATTTCCCTTGGCTTTATTATAGCTTTAATTCTATACGAATGGAAATTCTTAGCCAAAGTAATCGATCCTTATTTAACAATGTTTAATTCTTTACCTAAAGTTGCTTTAGGTCCCCTTATTATCATCGCTGGTGGTGCTAATATCAAAAGTGTTATTTTAATGGCTTTATTAATTAATCTTATTATTAGCATTATTACCATCTATAATGGCTTTTTATGTACCGACGAATATTGTTTCAAATTATTTAAAACCTTACATGCTACTAAACTTCAAACATTGCTTTATTTAGTTATCCCTAATTCTTATCAAACAATCATTACATCTTTAAAATTATGCTTATCACAAACATTAGTTGGTGTTCTGATGGGTGAATTTTTAGTTAGTAAACAAGGCATTGGTTATTTAATAGTCTATGGTAAACAAGTCTTTAATCTAAATATAGTTATGAGTGGTATAATCATATTAGCTCTAATATCTTATATATTATACAAATTTATAACTATTTTAGAAAAAAAATTATTAAAACATATCTAAAAGTATAATTCGCGTTATACTTTTTTTAATTAAATTGCATATTTATAAAGTTAATATTATAATATTTTATTAGTGATTTTATGAACAACGATAATATTGAAAATTATATAAATTGTATTGTAAGTATTTTTCCAGATTTAATTAATAATATAAATCCAAAAGCAGCTTATCATAATGCCTATAGTTATTATCTTAATGGGCATTGTTATTCATTTGCTAAAATTTTACAAACTCTTTTTCCCGAATCTACCCTTTACTATAATCAAAATCATGTTATTGTGAGAATAGATGAACATTTTTATGATATAAGAGGATGTGTTGATGAAGAAGTTTTATGTCAAAAGTTTCAATATTGTCCCCACGATTACGAAAACTATCTTGAATTAATATTTTCTAAAAATGATCCTTTAGAACAAGCATTAGCAAGCCAAATTATTCAAAATATTTCTTTAAATCATCAATCAAAACAAAGAAAAATAATTTAATTTATAAAAAAAAATCGTCTATCAAAGCAATAAGCGATTTTTTATTTTTATTAATTTTTACTAACTTGAAATAATTCTACATCAACTGAAGTTTCTTGACCAAATAAATCAATAATTATATTTAAACGATTATTTTCTGTATCAATATTATCAACTCGTCCCATCATACCTTTAAATGGACCATCAACAATTGAAACATTATCGCCGACTTTCAAGTCATCTTCAACATTAACTCTACTCATACCCATATTAACTAAAATACGATCTATTTCTTGTGGTAATAATGGTGTTGGTTTAGCACCTTTTCCACTTGAACCAATAAAGCCAGTTACTCCCGGTGTATTTCTGACAATATACCATGCTTCATCGGACATAATCATTTCTACTAAAATATAACCAGGAAACATCTTTTTAACTTTTTCTTTTTTTACACCATCTTTAACTTCAACTTCCTTAGTTTCAGGAATAACAATTCGAAAAATATAATCTTGCATTCCCATTGATTCAATCTTAGCTTCTAATTTTTCTTTTACTTTACTTTCATGTCCTGAATAAGTATTTACAACATACCATTGTTTATCCATTAGCTAACCCACTCCTTTATATTAGCAGCAATAAATGTTAACAATTCAAAGAATAGAACTAAAATAACACACAAAACAACTGTTGCAATTGTATATTTAACAATTTCTTTTAAAGTTGGCCATTTTACCAATTTTAATTCTTTACTAATCCCTTTTAATAAACTTTCTTTTTTTACTTTTTTATCATTTTTCTCTTTTTTAACTTTTCCAGATTTTTTCACTTTTTTTTCTTTAACTAATTTTTCCTTTTTTTCTTTCTTCTCATTTTTTTCTTTAGCCATTTTAACCTCCTAAAACTTTCAAACAATTAAAAAACACTTTCGTGTTCATTAATAATATACCATAATATTCCATAATATGCAAGAAAAATGCATCAAAATTCTACTTTTGCAAAATCTTGCTAACTGCCACCATCACCGCAATCTTCCCATACGGATAAGTCAAACTCCCTTGTTGGTAAGCAATATAAGGACTCCGCATTGGTCCATCACAAGAAATCTCAATCGAAGAACCTTGAACAAAAGAACCCGAAGCCATTACTACTTGATCACTATACCCGGGCATATCAGTTGGAACAACTAAGGCATTTGCATCAATAGCAGAAGCAGCTTGGATTCCTCCACAATATTTCACTAAATCATCTGGATTACCAAACTTAATTGTTTCTACAATATCAGCTCTTTTTTCATTAAATTTAGGATCTACTTCATACCCCAATTTTTCTAAAACATGACTAGTTAAAATTGCACATTTTAAAGCACTAGCTACCACACTAGGTGCTTCATATAATCCTAATAAAATTTCTTTATTTATGTTTAATGATGGTCCTACTTCTCTTCCTTCCCCAGGTAAATTTAATCTTTCACTAGCAAGTTCAATTAATTCTTTTTTACCCGCTATATAAGCCCCATTCGGCGCTATTCCACCACCTAAATTTTTTATCAAAGAACCAACTATTACTGATGCTCCCACTTCTAAAGGATTTTTATCTTCCACAAATTCACAGTAACAATTATCTACCATAATAATTACTTCTTTATCAATTGTTCTTATAAATTTAATTACCTTTTCTAATTTATCAATCGTTAAACTTTGCCGAGTCGAATACCCTCGACTTCTTTGAATTTCAATTAATTTTATTTTCTTCTTAGTAAGTATTTCCCTAATTTTTTCATAATCAAAATCATTATCTTTTAAATCCACTTGTTCATATTTTACTCCAAAAGCCTTTAATGAAGAATTATTTTCTTTAATTCCTATTACTTCATGTAACGTATCATATGGTTCACCAGTAATTGACATCATTGTATCATTAGGGCGAAGAAAGGCAAATAACGCTACTGTTAAAGCATGACTTCCCGATATAAATTGCCCTCTTACTAAAGCATCTTCTGCTTTTAATACAATTTTAAAAACCTTCTCAATTGTATCTCTTCCTAAATCATTATATCCATAACCTGTCGATGTTGCAAAACACGCTTCAGTTACATTTGCTTTTTTAAAAGCCCTAATAACATTTAAACTATTTAGAAAAGCTAAATCATCAATTTTTTTAAAAATAGCTGTTAACTCTTTTTCCGAATCATTAATTAAATTCCAGACTTCTTGATTAATTCCATATTCTTTTAAATACTCATTCATTTTCGACTCCCATTTTAATTATTTCTCCACTTCTTATATCATCATCTATTATAATTTCTAAAATTTTTAAAGCTACTTCCTCTTTTGTTAATAATTTTTCTTGCCCTACTCTTATCATCTCTTGTTTCAAAAAATCAGGATTCATTTCCAAAACTGTTTCTGTATTAACCCAATTAGGAGCCAAACAACATATTTTTAACTGTGGAAATCGCATTTTTAAACATTTTGTTAAAACTTCCACTCCTGCTTTACTAGCTGCATAATCCATACTTAAAGGATTATAAGTACTACTAGCATCTGTTGATGAAATATTAACAATAACCCCTTTCGTCATTATTAATGATGCATATTTATTGATAAGAAAAGTTCCCCCCAAATTAACCTCAATAACTTTCATAAATTCTTCTTTACTTTTTTCATATATATCATTATCTTTAGAAATCGCTGCACAATTTACAACAACATCTAATTTCTCATGTTTATCTTTTATATATTGAAACAATTTCTTAACAGCCATTTCATCACTAATATCGCATTTATATGTATCCCATAAGACATCTATTTTCGTTTGATTATAAACTCCTATCACAGTTGCCCCATAATCATTTAAAATATTGGCAAGAGTTAACCCAATTCCGCGACTTGCCCCAGTAATTAAAACTACTAAGCCTTCTAAATTCATACAAAACTCCTTTAGCTAATTATATAATTATTTTAAAATTGATGCAACTAAATCTCCTATAAAAACACTACTTAAAATAGCTAAACATTTCTTCAAATTTTCTTTATTAATTTTTTTAGTCCATTTCTTAATCTCTGGATATAAAACATAAACCACTAGGATTCCCCCAATTCCAAAAGTCACTGCACTTAAAAAACAAACCAATCCATCAATATTTAAAAAATTTCCGGTATAATCCCAAAGACGCATTTTCATTACCTTCAATAAAAAATATCCTCCCGCATATTCTAAACAACCAGCTAAGAAAAAAGACAAAAAGAATATTTTGGGTAAATTATCGCGAAATTTTTCCAAACTAGTTAATAAAACAGCTCCCAAGCCATAAATCGGTAACCAAGGTCCTTTCAAAAAGCCATGACTATAAATTTTTTGATTATAACAATAACAAATAATAAGTTCATAAAAATATCCCAAAATACTACTTATATAAAAAAGAGTTCCTAAATTAATTATTAAATCACTATCCATTACTTTTCACCATTATTATTATGCCAAAATCTTTTACTAACTAATCTACCAATAAATGTCTATAAAATTAAAAGTATAAAAATAAAATACGCAACCATAATAAAAATGGAAGGTGAAAAATATGGACAAAGAATATAAAAAAGCTCCAGAAATATTTACATGTAAAGATTTAGATTATCTAAAAGATATGTTTGGGTGGAATCATACTGCCTTTAAACTAATGAATGATTGTGTCAATTTTGTAGAAGATGACAAAGTCAATAAAGTTATCTCTGATTGTATTGAAATGTTTGATGACAATATGCAAAGAATATTAACAATTTTAAAGGAAGGTAATAATAATGAATAATAATAAAATAAGCAATCCTAAACAAGAAGTTCCAGTTGGTATTTCCCTAAATGATCAAGATTATATGACAATTTTATTAAGTCATCTAAAAGAATTATCTAAAAACATGACTGTTGTTTTAACGGAAGCATCTAACGAAAAACTTTATAAAGAATATAAAAAAATGTTTGACACCATTGTCGATGCTCAAAGAAAAAGCTATGAATTGATGTTTTATTTAGGTTGGTATAGCTTAGAAGAAAGTAAAGAAAATAAAGTAACAACTTTAAGTAATGATTTACAAACTCAATATGATAATTTAAACGATTAAAAAAAATGGATATAGTTCAGTCTATATTCATTTTTAATTACTTTAAATTATTTTAATATTTAATATCTTCTAATAATGTATCTACTTCTTTTTGATAATCTTTAGTGGTTGCAATAAATATTAAAGTATTTTTTACTCTTGAAATAATAATATATTCATTATCAGAAACTGCTACGGTCTTTGAAAATACTGCACCAGTTGTTTCTTGATTTTTCGAATCTGTAGTTATATAATTACCAATATTATCATAATAATCTTTATAAGCTTTTTTAGCATCTACCTCTTCAGCAAATTCATAATATTCTATTTTATAAGGAATATCTTCTTTACTAGCAACTAAATAACTTTCAGCTTTAAATTCTGTTTCTTCACCATCACTAATTGTATAACCTAAAGCCCCAAAATGTTCCTTAAAATCCTGCGTTTCTAGCAAATTATAAAATTTACATCCCGTTGCTAAACTAATTACTACAATCATTATAATTCCTAATATTACACTCTTATTATTTTTCATCATTTCCACCTTTTCTATATTTTTCATTAAATACTGTCATCACTTCATCAAATTCATCATCACTATCTAATTTGACTAAATAATCTTTATCTTCATGAATAACTTTTCGCAAAATAATTTCATCATGATCATTTTCATTAGCTAACAATAAGTATTGAAAATTACCGTTTTCTATAGTATCAACAATCATATAATTTTTGCCATCTTCCAAAGGTAATACATTAATTTCCACTTATTATCTACCTCCTAATGTTTCTGCTTGACTTACTAAATCATTAATTTTAGCTGCACTAGTCTCATAAATTTCTTTTTTACTACTTTGATATTTTTTAATAAAATCTTGAATAACTTTTTGTTCTTTTTCACTTAATGACTCAAATGAACCATTTCTTTTATAAGCTTCAACTGCATTTACAACTTCAAAATAATCCGCATCATTACTTTGGACTACTCCAATTTTTAAAAGATAATCCAAAAAGACATCGACATTTTGTAAAGAAGAACTAATACTATTAAAATTACCATCATTTCCTATATAATTTTTAATATTTCGTATAACTTCATCCATATTAGCAAGTCTATTATAATTCATATTAAAATAAACATCATACAAACAAATATCTAATAAAGTTTCATCTTTAGAACATACTTTCAAAATATCTTGAGCAATTCCCTCACTATTATAAGCAACTAAAGGCCTTCCGTCCTCATCAAAACCCACTTGATAAGTATTTTGAACAACCAAATTTTTATTTTGTAAATCACTATTATCCATATCTGCGACAATTGTTCCTATATTACTTGATACATCATTAACATTTTCCCAATCTAGCCAATTTTCAGTCACCAATGGCTTAGCTGCATGAACAATTACACAAGCTGCTGCCACTGCTATAACTTTCACAATAATTTTTTCAATATCACTACTATTTACTTTCTTTTTTATTGTTTTTAATAAAATTTTAACTTTCTCTTCAGATTCTTTTAAAACACTACTATTTCTAATATTTTTTAAAATTACTTGGCGAAATATATCAGCTTGGGCAGCTCCATCTAAAATAGCCTTACTAGAAAATCCTAATTCTTTCATTAAATAATTAGCTACTCCACGCGCTTCCTCTAAATTAAAAACATTAGGATTCTTTTCCATAATATAAACTGCTACCGTATAATTAGTATTATTATCATTAACCATCTTCATAACAGATTTATCAAATTCATCTTGCATTTTCTTAATCACCTACGATTATTATCTAATAATAATATACTAATTTTTTCAGGTAAAGTCAATTTTTTATTAAAAACTTTTCATAATTGACAACATTTTAACATCAATCAATATGCAATTTTTTAGTCGCATATCTACTTAACCAATAAGCCCCTAACATCATTATTACAATAACAATTAAAATTCGTGGATTTTTAAAACTTTCAATTAAACTAGTACCTATAAAACCCCAGAAAAATACTAAAGAAACTTTACCAATTAACAAAGCCAACAAAAATTTTTTAAATTCCATTTTCGATAAAGAAGCCGAAATATTAATCAAAAAAGCTGGTGTAAAAGGTATCGCCATTAATGTTGCTAAACTAGTTAACTTCATATTATCGACATGTAACATTAAATTATCAAATCCTTTATAACGTCTTATATACTTTATAAATAATTTTTTTAATGTTGTCCGGCACACAAAAAAGGCAAAAACACAACCAAGACAAGTAAGCAAATAAGAAATAACAAAACCAATAGCATAACCAAAAGCCTGAAAAACAATAGTTATAAAAACAAATAAAGGCAACACTGGAATAATTGATTCCAAAAATATTAATAAACACGCAAATAAAATTCCATAAATACTTGAGGAATTTATAAGCTCATTAATAAACAAATATATTTCATTTAAAATATCCATTACATCCATACTATCACTACAATTAATATTATAATATAAGTATGGCTAAATTTCATCTATTTATAATATATGTTACATCATAACCGTAAAAAGAAAGAACTCGCGCTGCTTTTTTACTTTTATGTCCTTTATCACAAATTAAATAATATTTTTGATTTTTATCTAATAGCGTTTTATGATTCATCAATAATTTATCATAATATATATTAATACTATAAGGATTATGATTTTCTTTATAACTAATTGGATCTCTAACATCAATTAATATCCCCATATTAGGATAATAATCACTTTCCTTAATACTTTTCATCGTATCACCATTTATAATTTATGAACAAATAAAAAAAGATGGTAATATAAAATCCTATTCATCACCATCAAAGAAATCGTCAAAAAATTCATCATCAGTTATAACATTTTCATTGACAATTACACTGTCAACATCAATATTAACTTTTGGTTTTTCTATCTTTTCATTTTTATCATCTTGATTATTTTCTAACAATTTCTTATTAAACGCATCAATATTTGCATTAGCCGATTCCATCAATTCTCTATTTTGCATTTTCAATTTTTCTTTTTGTCTTTTTTCTTCTTCATCTAATTCTTTTAGTTTTTTATCAATATCTTTCATCATATCATCAATACTCATACTTGAACTAAAAGGATTCATATTACTATTCATCTCACTATTACGAAAAGCTCCCATTGGGTTTCTATCATTTAATGGATTAAAACCACTCATATCTCCCATGGCTGACATCCCAAAAGGACTACTATTCATTATTGGTCTTCCCGGATTAGGCATTGCCATTGGATTAGCTCCGGGCATATTCATACCCATCCCCATATTAGGATTCATACCACTATTATTCATCATACTTTTTCGCTTTTCTTCTGTGACAAATTTTTTCAAATCGAATAACGCAATTGGTTCCACTTTTCTTTCAGGATAACTTGCTTCCGGAAAATCTTCTCCCCAATCAATTTTAAAATTAGGAGTATATTTTGTCTTAAAAGGACTAGTCCGCAACCTAATTATTATTGCATCCCCTAGTTTTAATTTTTGTAAATCACTAACAGTAATTAATGGGGTTGAAGAAGTCTTATCTTTTTCTTTAGACTTAACTTCTCCACACATTTTACTAATTTCCTCTAAGGCTTTTAACTCTGTACTAATTAAATAAATTAAATTACCACAATTACCTCTAATTACTTGCGCTACATTTTCCCCATAAACATCATTTAATTGGGCAAAGTTTTGAATTATGAAAGTAAATCTAATATCTCTACTTCTAGCAGCTGAAACCATACTATCAACATCTTTAAGCGGAGGCATATTAGCAAATTCATCTAAAATAAAATTAGTCCGATGTTTAAGCTTACCACCACTCATTTGCGCTACATCTATTAAAGTTTCATAACATTGTTTTATAAAAATAGTCATTAAAGTATGATAAGTTTTCTTTTCATCATGAATAATCATAAATACTGCTGTTTTTTCTTTACCAATACTCCGCATATCAAAATCACTATATGAAAGCATTTCCGACAAATTTTCACGAGTTGAAAACATTCTTATTTTTTGTCTAAAAGTTGAAAGCAATCCACCCTTTGTATCCGAAGGAGCATTAATAACTGTACTTGCAAACATATACTCATTAGAATTTGGCCCTTTTAAATTAAAATACTCTTTTATAAAATTACTAGTAGCATATCTCTCTTCTCCAACAGTACTCATATAATTTATACTATTTAAATTAACTTCTTTTTCTTGAGCATCTTTAAATAATCCTAATGCTAAACCAGAAAAGTAATCAGCAGAACCTTTTTCCCAGAATTCTGAATCCCCTTTATTTGTTGGATCATATAAAATATTTAAAGCTACATCGTCAAGCAATTCTGTTGCCTTATCATAATTACCTTCTTTATAATATTGATAAGGAAGAGCCAAAGGATTCCAAGCATTACCTCTATTCGGCTCTCTAAAGTTCAAAACAATTACATTATAACCCCTTTTTTTTAAATTTTCCGCTGTTTTTCGATAAATTTCACCCTTAGGGTCAGTAATAATCATACTTTCACCCTTTTTAGCTAAAATGTTAACCATTGGAAAAACTAAATTTTCAGTTTTACCTGAACCAGTTGAACCAATAACTAAATTGTGATAATCACCATTATCAACCCAAATTTCTTTACCATTATTAATAAGAGGAATTCCTGCCGCTTGCAATTCTTTTTCTGTCGGAATAATTTTTTCTACATGACTTGATTCTTTTATTTCTTTTTCTTTAGCCCATCTAGCATAACCATCATTGGCTTTTTCATCACTAATTTTTAAGCCAAAACCTTTTCCTTTATCTTTATCAAAAATATAAGAAGAAACACTTGTAAAAATTAATATTAAAACTCCCAAAAATAATCCTAAAGTAAAAGGCAAATATTTTAATGTAAAAGCCGAAAAAGGAATAAGACCATAAAACGTTCCTGTGTTTACTAAAGAAAAAAGATTAGAAATTGCTAAAGCACACAAATATAATAATATTATACAATATAATACAAATAAGAAAAAATCTTTTGGTTCTACTTTAAATTTCATATAATCCTCCTAATTCATAATTATTATACAATAAAAGTTTAATAATATCAAAAAAATTTAATACTCAAAACTTATTTTAAAGTTCATTATTTCATATTCATTAATTGTAATATTATTTTCCCTTTTATCCCTTATTTTATATTCTATATAACCAACTTTATCATTGGTTGCTAAACTAAAAATATTTGATGAAATATTCTCTAAAATATTATCTTTATCTTTTCTTAAATCAGCAACACTTGGATATTTAATTTTCATATCTTCATTAAGCATACTATAAGCTCTATTAATATCTAAATTCAATAAATTTAAAAATTCTGCTATATAACTTTCTAATTTATTATTAACATCAATACTTTTTCTTTCAAACAAATATTTATCACTAACATTAATATTATTACTTTGATAATTATCAGCCAAACTTTTTAATTCAATATTATTTAAAAGTGGTCTTATAACATAATGATTATTCTTAACTATTACTAACATATTAACTGCTTCTTGATAATTATCAACACCATCTAATGTATAATTATAACTATATCCATTCACAAAATAGAAATATATACCATTCATTCTTTTATAATATATTTTTTTAGCCATAAAATTAGCCACATCTCTATCCAAATAATTTAAAACATTATTAACTGTGATATTATTTTCATTTTTATAATTTTCTTCTAAAATATCCCATAATTTTTGACTATCACCATTTTGTAAATAAAGATAATAATTATTAAGAGCATTTTGAACTCCATAATACTCAGCTTCATTTTCCAAATTATGAGCTTCAACATCATCTGGTTTATCTTCTCCTTGGGAAGGATTACTTCCACTATTAGGATTATTTGAATTAGGATTATTAACGTTATCATTATGTTTTAAACTCAAATATATTGCTATCCCCGATGAGATCATCAAAATTAAAACAATTATAATTAAAATTTTCTTTTTACCATTATCGAGTTTTTTAGGCATAAATTAAAACATCCTCTTTCTATCTTATTTTAATTGCAACCATTTGTTACATAACTATTCATACTTTCTACAACACTATTTGTAACTCTTCTTGTACATGTACTAGAGCCGGGATTCTCAAATTCATTACAAAATTTCAAAGCTATATCTTTTGTTGAAGTACTTCTTTGCAGATAAGAATACAATTCCTTAGTATTATTTTCTAATTCATAAAATAAATATTTCATCTGTAAATCCAAAGATGCTATTGACACATTTTCACTTTTAGCTCGATCATATAATAAAGCTTTACGACCTTGACTAGTCCATTGACACAAACCATATCCCGCATGATCATACATAAATTTATCTTTTGTATATTCACCACTATCAACACCTAAAGTATAAGCTTGATCACTTCCATATGAGCCAATTATACTACCACAATTGGTATTCCCATTAGCACCACAATAATTAGCAAACCAACCATAATTTCTACCAGAACTTCCATGACAAGTTACACCTGATTCATAGCATCCTTCCAAATTATTTGTTCTATAACTACTTTCAGCTTCTAAATTAATCATAATTCCAGCTATCGCATATGTTGAAAGTCCTGATGTCGAAAGAGTTTGACAAACAGCTTGTTTTCCTCCTGTATTATTACCTGAATTATTAAAATCAAAATTATAAGTATTAATTGGGCGCGGATTTTCTTTATCAACATATTGAAGAGGATCTACCCTTGAATTATTTATTCGCATTTCAAAATGTAAGTGACAACCAGAAGAAGTTCCAGTTGAACCCATTCTTCCTAATATTTGACCTTGTTTTACCGTATCCCCCACCTTTACTTGAATTGTATTAATTGACATATGACCGTAAATACTAACAATATTATCACCATGATCAATTTCAACCCAATTACCAAAACCAGAACCACACGAACTATTACCTTGAACACAACCATCATTTGTATATATAACAGTACCATCTTTAGTAGCAATAACAGGAACTTCAGAACACAAAGATGAAGCAATATCAACTCCCCCATGATTAGTAGATGCCCCTGGAATTCCCGTATTTCTTGGCCCTACAACAGAAGTAATTACAGTATCCATCGGATCTCCCCCATAAATATCGCCAGCCGTAGGATTTTTACTTCCTATCGGCCACCACCAACTATCATTTTCAGTTAAATTATAATACGTACAATAAGAACTCAAATTATATAATACTTTTTTACTACTAAGATTATTTTCTAAATTACTTGTCATAATATTATAAATATTTTTGTAATCTTCATCACTATAATGAATACCTTCACTATCAAATTCTCTAATTGAATTTTCACTATAATTTAAATCAATATATCTTAAATTACTAACCCCACCATTATTTATTAAACTTTGCATTTCATTATTAAAATTAGTTATTTCGCTATTTGTAGCATAAAACGATCTTTCATCCATAACTGGTCCCACTGATACAACATATATTATATGATTACTCCAATCTCCACTCGCTAATTCAACATATTTTTGATAATATTTATTTGCATCATTGATACTATAATCATTTACTCCTAACCAAATAACTATATTATAACTAGCCCCTTGGCGAATTTTAGTATTTATACCTTTAATACCACCATCTAAAGAATTTGTATTAGTAGCATCAAAACTTCCATTACCTACTAACCAATCATAACCATATCCTACTCCATAAACTGTATTGTTTTTGTTAATTAAATTAGCATTTAATATTCCTTGCATCCTAGAATCGCCTAAAAATAATGTATCACGATAATCAGAGGTCGTTGAACTTGTAGTACCACCAGTACCACCATAAACACTATTTAATAAATCTTCATAATTGCCAGTTTCCTCACTTAAAAGACTTAAAGTGTTAGCATCAAAATCTAAAGCATTAACAGTCGACAAATTACTAATTGCTGATTGATAAGATTCTGAAACAAAGATATAATTTTCTACTTCATCATACAAATCATTTAAACTACTATTATCAGTTACTTCTTCATACCCCATATTACAATCATCTAATGTTACTAATTTTGAAGAATTATTATACATTCCATTACTTAAAGCATTTGTTTTTATAACGATCATCAAAGCTTTTATTACTTCATCACTATAGTTATTATCTTTAGTATAATAACTAGTTACTCCTATTACATAATTTTTTAAAGACATTTTTGTACTAGATTGAGTATTACATGTTGTAAGTTCAACCGTCGTTGTATTAAAATTACAAGAACTATCAAAATATCCCAATGAATCATTATCAGATAAACTGCCACCAAACAAAATTACTAAAAGTAAAATAATAAATATTAACAAAGCTAGGATAGCTAATACAATAAGTACCACTGGATTTTTCATTAAAAATTTAAGAAGAGCTTTAGCACCAGTTAAAATAGCTTCTCCAGCTTTTTTTCCAACCTCCTTGGCTTTACTTTTAGCGGCATCTTTTAAGTTATTACCAACACTTCCTGCTTTATTTTTTAACACTTCTCCAGGATGCGTAGCTTGATAAACTCTTGACTTTATATCATTTAATTTATTTTGAGCTAAATCTCCCTTAGCTTTCAAAAGATTATAATTATCTTGAGCTTTATCTTTAAAATTTTTATTTACTGTATTTGCCCCATTAGCTTGAACATTTTGATTATCAGTATTTTTATAATTTTTATTTTTTTCCTCTCGAGCTTCATTTACATTTTTTTCGGCTTCAGCAGTCTTATTTTTATAATAATCTTTATCATAATTTCCATGTTCATCTCTAGCTTCTCTATATTCTTTTTCGCCAAAGCTTTCTTTTCTATTTGGAACATCATATTCTTCTTCAACATCATCATTTTCTAATTCTTCAGGCTCTTCATCTAAAAATTCACTACCAACATTTTCTTCGGTTTCTTCAGGCTCTAAATAATCTTCAAATTCTTCATTATTTTCATCATTATTCATTTAGAGCACCACCAATCTAAGCTAATATAATTCTATCATACTTTCCTCATAAAAAAAAGATTTACTAATTATTTCACTCATCACTATTAACCTCTAAGGTTTTCAAATATGTACTTTTGGCTAACCATATTTCTTCTTTAGTTAAACTACTTTCTAATATTTTTAAATATTTTTGACATCTTTTCTTACTATTAGTACCCAAAATTTTTCCTATCAAAAAATAACTAACTCCATTTTGACTTAATTTTTCATTTTTCATAATCTGCCTCTCTATATCGTCTATCCATAGTATACATTACAAACAATTGTATGTCAAGAAAAACATAAAAAAACCTTTATAATTTTTTATAAAGATTTAATTACCACCAATTCCAAACGAATCTAGTTCTTCTTGAGTTACCACTACATTAATTCGCATCCGTCGATTACCACAAACAAACAATCCTTGTCCTTGTGAATAGAATTTAATTCCTTCTTTTTCACTTTCATTCAAATCGATAAGTTTAGATAAATCCTCTACTGCTTGTTTCCGAAGTCCCATAATCAAATAATAAGAAGCATTATCAAATATTGCTTTTCCATGTTGAATAATATTTGGTGCCGCAAAATCAGTAGGTTGTTGCGTAATTATTATTGTACCTGTATTATATTTACGACTTCTTCTTTGAATTTGAGCTAAAAATTCAGCTCCTAATTCATTATGAGAAGCAAGTAATACATGAGCTTCATCAACCATCATCACTGTATTTACTGAACTATCTAAACATAATCCCCAAGCATATTTCAAAATATTAAAGAATAAAGCATTTTTAATATTTTCATCGCTATTCATTAATTCTTTTATATTAAAGACAATAAAATCACTTGTAATTTTAATTGTAGTATGACCGGTAAAATAATACCGAAGTTCTTGTACCAATGGTCTAATCTTAAGCTCTAATCTTTCCATAACATCTCTTTCATGAGTTGCATCAACCATTGATAATAATCTACCTTTTATTGTGGCATAAACATCATCAAATGTTGGATAATTTTCACTAGTCAATTTGGTAAAATCAGTATTATAATCTATTCTATATCTTCGGTAAGTATCTTGTACAACTTCACTAAATAAAGTTAAAACATCTTCTTCAATCGAAGGATTATAATATTTCATAAATGCTTTTAATTGTTGCAACGTTCTTGTTAAAACAGTATATCCTAATCCTTCAGCTATTTCTTGTTCATCAACATCAACAACCACTTCTAAAGGATTAACCATCCCAAAGTTGCCGCCTTTACCTAAATCCAAGAAATCTCCACCAACAGATTTTGCCATTTCTTCTAATTCACCTTCTGGGTCAATCGCAACAATTTTACAACCATTTCTAATATGATTTCGAATAAGAAGTTTAGCAGCAGTAGATTTACCACTACCAGATGTTCCTAATAATATCAAATTAGCATTATTTCGATTATTTTCATTTTTTATTTGATATAAAAATTGATTAAATAAAACAACTCCCCCAGAATAATCTACTCCAAACAAACAAGATAATCCTGGATCTTTAATACTATCAAAAACATAAGGATACATCGCTGCAATTGTAATAGATGGAATAGGTGTTCCAATTCTATTTTCTATATCTTGCTTTGGAAATATTGGTACAACGCTTTTTAAAACTTTCTCTTGTTCGAACATTAAAGCTACTCCACCCATACCTAAAGCATTTAAATAACTTTTAACTTCCATCTTTTTAACATCTAATTCTTCTTTACTATCAGCTGTTACCATTAAATGCATTTGAAAATCAAAGATACGAGCATCAGTAGCAGCTAACATACTAACAAATTGTTCTAATGATTCATAATCTTGCCGAATTTTTTCTTGCATCGTTTGATCACGTTCTGATTGATATCTAGTTTTTAAGTCAGCAATTTCTTTATTAATCATTTTTTGTAAAACACTAAATTGAATAGGAATATGTTTAACAATTACTTTAACGCCTGAAATATTAGTTATATCAGATAAATAACCAACATAAATATTTTTTGGAAATGACACTATCGAAATAATTGTTGAATACTTTCCACCTATTCTAAACTCTGTTGGTTTAAACTCCATTCCTTTTGGAGCAATTTCATTTTTCATATTCATTTAACTCATCACCGTTCCAAAATTAATGGTTTCACCACCATTAAGTAAATTATCTAAAATAATTCTCAAATCACTATTACTTGTTTGACTTGATTGCAATCCCGCATTAGCAAGTCCACTAATCAAATTATGTAATTTTTTTTGTAAAACTTCCAACTTTTTCTCTTGAAAAATAAGATAATATTCTGTATCTACAACGTTATACTCTGCACTCATAAATCTATTAGCTTTATTAATATCATCTAAAATAATCTTTCTAATTTCATTACTAGTTGTATTATTATAATGTCTTTGTAATTCAGCTAAATATAAGTTTATATCGACAGGACGATCAGCTATAATTAACCAAAATTCATAATCAATAGTATTATAAAAATTTCTTAAATTATAAATCATATTATCTTGTTGAGCTTGATCCATTATAAAGATATTTCTTGGATGAACTTTCACCCCAGTCACATAATAGCCACTATCAAGTTGAATCATACCATTCATAATTTGCTTCACCGGAAGCCAAGCATCAGTAAATTTTGAATTACTTACCGTTTGTGTTGAATCTTTCATAATTCCATCCTTTCCAATAATATTGTCTTCTATTGGTGTAAAAATTAAATATATTTGTAATAAGCTGTAATACATTATGATAATGCGGCACTGGCATTACTAAGAAAGCCGCTACTAAAGCTGGTAACATAATAATAATTAATACCACTAAACTAGGATGACTTATTAAAAGCAACATTGCAAATGACCATACACACCCAACTATAAATATAAATAAATCTGTTGGAGTAAAAAATCCTAATATTAATTGTGACTTCTTAGTATTTGCAGGTATTAAATAAGCATTTCTTCTTCCTTCGTCCACTTTTTATTCCTCCTTTTTTACTTTTTTTCACCCTTAGCAGCATTTTCTTTATTCATTTCAGCTATTCTAATATCTGCTTGTCCTTGGGCTACCTTGGCAGCATCTTTTAACTTAGTATGATTAAATTCAAACGAACTTGTAGATAGTGGTCTTTTATGGGCAATATCATCTAAAGCATTATTACCTTTAGGTCCCATAATACTTTGAACTACACTAGAATTAGCATTTTCCAATATAACAGCTTGTAATGATTCAGCATTAACCATACTGTCTTTTAAAGCTGCTTGTCCTTTAGCTGTTAAAGCTGTAAATCTTGAACCTTTACTGCCTTCTAATACCATATTCATTAATTCATCTCGAGCACTATCCCGAGCATTTGAATAATTCTGTTCTGCTGTTCTTAATGCAGCAGCATTTATTCTACCTGTATTAAAGTCTGCCCTTGCCTTTGCAAGATTTTGAGCAGCAGCATCAAAAGCAGTATATTGAGATAAAGTAAAACCATTTGACAAGAAAACTGAACCATTTCCTTTTCCTTGTTCCTTTTCCAATAAACTTTCTATACCATCACTAAATGAATTATAACTAGAAGCCAATTTACCCATACTATTACTTTCTCTTGTCAACCCTTCAATACTTTGATCTAAAGCATAATTTTTAATTGATACACCAGCATCTTTCAAATGACCAATAGTAGCTCCTAACGTACTACCACCATGAGCAGCTTTATAATTAGCTCTCTTTACTCGTGCATCTACAGCACCTTTAGCACCTTTACTAGCAGCTTTCGTAACATCTGTATAATTTTTAGCATTAAGACCAGCATATCCACCTCTAAAAGCACCCGATACTGTTCCTGCAGCTGTTGAAGTTAAAAATTTAACCGCACTACCAGAAGCACCTAAAACTGATCTAAATTTACCTTTGCCAGCTTTCCTGTTTTCCTTATATTTGTTTACCATTGCCCCACCAGAAACTAGACCATTTCTAACCATTGATGTTACACCAGCTCCAACTAAAGATCCAGCTACAAAGCCACCACCTGCTGCTAACTTATCTTTAATACCAAGTTTCATATTACCAGAATCAAGACCAGTTACCTCACTAAACAACTTTGGTGCACTTCTCATAAATGTTATAATTCCCATTAAGATAAAAGCTTGAGTAATTAATGCTACAAATGCTCCCCAACCATAAACTTGCTTATTAATAAAATCAGAACCTAACATAGCATTACATAAATAAATACAAAAATAAAAGATAAATATTCTTATATAAACTTCCAAATAACAAGTTAATGTTATTTTAACCCATTTACTAAATACATCACTTAGTTTTCCCTCGGGAACAATTCTTAAAAATAATGGAATCGGCGCAATTAATTGATAAAATACTAATTTAACTAATCGAACTGCCATATCAAAACAAAATGAAACAGCTATATAAACTAAAATTAAACCACCAATTAAACTTAACAAAAAATTAAAATCTAAAGTATCATCATTTGCAATATTTTCAGCAAAAGCATTATAAGCTCCGAAAGAACCAGTCTGATCAACATAATTAATTGTTTCCAAAAAAGTATGTGATTGCTCAGAAGATTCATTAGCAAACCTTTTTTTGTCTTCAGAAGGAATACTTCCTTGACATGCTTCTAAAGCTTCTTTCGAATTAATTGTATTTGCACAATTATCACCATTAACATTTAAAAAAGCTGTATAAACACCATTAACAATTTGATTAGCACCTTGTTTAACAGTAGCAACATTATCATTGCTACTACCACCATAATTAAAGAATTTACCAATCGAATTTTGCTCTACAATCACTGCAGTTTGAAAATCAAAAGCAAAACCAAAGATAGTTGGTAAAAGAGCTAAAATCAATGCTGACGTTACTAAATTAATTATAACCTTTTTAACAGTTGTAGCGCCTTTCTTTTGTTCATCAGGATTAACCATCCCTTTTAGTAAAGTAAATGCTAAAACAAATAACATGACAATTCCTAAAATAACATAAAAATTTGTTATCATTAATTCATAATCACTGGTATCTAATAATTGACCTGTTGCTAAAATCAAAAATATTTGAAAAGCAAAAGCTGCTACTCGATAAACCCCGTTACAAAGGGTAATTAACAAACTTTGAAAAACACCAGGAATTGATAAAAAATTTATTAGATTCATATATATCACCCACCAATACCACAAAGATCTATTGCTCTTTTATTTAAATATTTTAAGAATATTTTAATTAAAGTTGGTAAAAAGAATATTGCCACACATAAGATAGCTCTAATTATAGCCTTTTGAGCGCTTTTCTTAATAGCATCTTGATCATTAGAAGCCGTAGCACCTATAAAATCCATCATAGTTAAAACTACTAATAAAATAATAGCAACATATCTAATAATTCTAAAAGCCTTATCTAAATAAAAGGCCGGTGTACCTTGTGTATCTGGATCTCCTAACATCGAATCACAATCAGCCTTTTCTATATCCGGAATAGCTCCACCAATAGAAGTTAAAGACTTACGACAACCATAACCATTATATAAAGTTCCATTACTATTAAATTCAATAGGAAAAAGAACAAAACTATCAGGACATGAAGCATTAATATCATTTAAATTATACACCGAATTACTAGTAGCACAAAAATTATAACCACTAAAATTTACAATATTATTTGTTCCTGAACCAATGCTACATGAACTAACATTTGCATACTCATAAGAACCATCCAAAGTACTATTTTCAGAAACATATTCAGTAACATGATATTCATAATATTTAGTTTCTCCAGTACTTAAATGTTTAACTTTAACTTTAACTATTCCTGCACTATTAAATCTTATTCTACATTTATTACTTGATAAAAAATAAGCTTTATCACTACCTTCTGTAATAGAACACTCATAATAATCACTTGTTAAATTACCAGTATATTCTTTTTCTTGACCAATAAAAACATTTTCTATTTGATATTGATTACTACCATCTTTAGATTGTCGACATCCAAAACCCTTATATTTTAAACCATTAGCTGTAAACTCTAAAGGAAAAAAATCATAATCACTATTAGTACAAGTTATTTTAACATATGTATAATCATATTTATCATAATATAAACTATTTTCACTAACACCACAAAAAGTATGACCATCAAAATTTACTTTTCCCGATGTATCTCCCAAACCATAAAAGTCAAGATTACACTCATTAACATCTCCATAATTATAATTATTATCCAAACTACTAGTTCCTGTAGGTCGATTTTCTAAAATATATTCATAATAAATATCAGGATTCGCTTTTATAAGTACATTACCAGCTACTTTAGCAGTAAAAGATTTATTGTCACTATTTATTGATATTCTTGATTCACCCAAAATTGTAGTATTAATAATACTACCAACTGTAACTGTTTCACCAACATAAACTTTTTTTGAAGACAACACTACATAAACTTGATAATTATAACTCTTACCAGCTTGAGTTACTTTTACAATAGCAGTACCATTTTTAAGGCCTTGAATATCACAGCCATTTAATTTAACCGCATCACCAGAAACTATACTACATTTAGAACCACTATTAGCCATACTTGGCTTTACTACTTTATTTGTATAAGCTACCATAATATCACTTACTGTCTCATTACCATTAACTTTTGGCTTTCTACAACCCAATCCTTTATAAGCATTACCTTCGGTATCTGCTACTGTACCCAAACCAAACATTTCCATTTCTGGATCATCACAAGCAAACTCAGCAGTCATCGGATTACCTGATTGAGTCCATAAGCAAACATCATAACCACTAACTTTTTTAATACCTACAAAATATGCTATTCCGCCACTACCACCTTTAACACATTTAGTAACGTTACCATATTCATAACCACTTTCGTAATTGGTATTATAAACAATATCATCACTATTTCCACCAGCCATAACCACTAATGGTAACAATGCTATTAAAATTGTTAGAAAACTTAGAATTTTCTTTTTCATAAGCTACTCCAAACTAGTAATATTACATACATATAGATTTTATCACATTTTTTCCTTAAACACCATATTAAATTATATTTTACTACTTAACTTCAAATTAATAATACCTAACAAAATAAACAAAATAATTAATCCATACATTGTCAATAATTGCGTATAAATATTATAAGTTACAATTTTAATTATTAATAAATTAGTAATATTACCATTTAAAAAAGTAATTGGCATATTATAACCAGTATGAAAAACATAATTAAATAAATAAACACCCATAAAATAAATAATTAAAAAAACACCTAATTGTTTTAAATATCTTTTTTCAAATTTTAAATTTTCCATATACATAAACATATAATTAAATAAAAATATAATATGATGAATAACTAAATAAGAATAAAAAGAATAATTAGTAATTCTTATATTAACACTTGGTATTAAAATAGCTAACAAAGGCCCAATAAAAGCCATATAATAACAAATATTATAGATATTTTTATTATTTGTTAAAGAGTAAATTAAAAATAAAATACTAGTTATATTACAAAAATTAAGATCTAGATGATTATGATAATCATAAACCCCATAATAAATAAAGCTACCCCTTCTTAAAAACCAATTTAAAATAATTATACTTGCTAAAAATATTTGATATTTTCTTTTTGTTTGTTTTTTAATATTACAAAAATAATCTCTTTTTCTATAAACAATAAAAATTGCCAAAAACTCTAATAAAATTAAAAAAAGATGTGCTACGCTAAATATTCTTATTTCTAAACCTTTATTTAAATTAAGAAAAAATTTATTCATACCAATCATCCTACTTTAATTTAATTACAATTATTTAAAACATCCATTACACACTTAGTACAAGTTGCAAAATCAGCGTCATTTTCAATTCCTTGGGTAAAACCTATAAAATTGACTAATGCCATTACCAATGAAGGAACAAAAAATACTACTACACCGGCGATAATTCTTTTTATTAAAGAACTAGTGGCATTATTTAATGCTTTATCATCATTACTTATAACAGCTTTTCCAAAATCAATCATCCCAAGAACAATTAAAATAAGAGGAACTATCCATTTAATTAATAACACCACATAACCAACTATTTCAGCTGCATTTTTTATGCCTTCATTATCACATAAATTACTATAATTAAGTGATGCTGCTAAAACAGATGGATTAAGAATAAACATTATTATCCCAAAAACCAAAATATAGTTTAAAAACTTTTTCATCATCCAAACCTCTTATTTGCAATTATACCATAATTATAATAAAATTAAAACATGAAAAAACCACCAACGTGGTTTCTAAATATCTATTAATATGTACTACTTTGAGCAGTTTCAGGACAAGTTTGCGTTACACATTGAACACAAGTATTATAATCAGTTCCATCTCCCAATAAATCTAATGCATTAAATATTGCACTGACAATTGTTGGAATAAAGAACAAAACTACTGCTGCTACAAATCTTTTTATTAATGTTGAAACGGCTTTATTAATTGATTTTTCATCACTAGATATTACTGCTTTTCCTAAATCAACCATTCCTAAAATAATTAACATTAAGGGAATTACTATTTTTATAATCATTACAACATAACCTAAAACGTTCCAAATTTTTGCAGTATCAGCACAAAATCCCATAAAACTCATCTAATTAACCTTCTTTCTTTTTCTATCTATCTAAATTTTACCTAATTAATAATTAGATGTCAAGAATTAAACAAAAATTTTACTAATAATTAGTAACTACTCAGACTTAAACACTTCAAAACGAGTAACTTTTAAATAGGTTACTCTTTAATTTGCAAATAAAACCTTACCTTCAAAAATGCTCTTTATATTTTGTAAAACATTTTCTTTTCTTTTTTTAGAAGTTTTAATTATACTAAGTGCATCTGCAAAATAATCTGAGCCTGTTTTACTTCTAAAACATCCAGATACCTTTAATTTTATTTTATATACTCTTAAATCAGATTCACTTAGATTATTTGAATAAGGCAACGAAAAATTCTTTAAATAAGCTAAATGTTTTTCTTTATTTTTTTCTAATCTAGTATATAATTTCTTAGATTTCTTTTTGTAAAATGAGGATGACATATTTTTTGTTTCTTCCCTTGCTTCCTTTATTATTTCATCAATTTTTTTGGAATACCATTCATAATTATCATCTTTAAATCCATCTAATCCATAAGCCTTAGCATATTCTCTAGTTCTATTTCCTGTTTCAAGTAATGTTTTCATTTTCTCTGCCCACGGTGCATCTAATACATTTTGAGTTATTTCTACTGTATACCTTCCTAAATGAACATTGCATTCTATTCTTTTTGAACCATATGAATCTAATGTTGTATCATGATCTCCCATTATTGTCCCATTAAACCTTGGTAAAATATCATCTTCTTTTATTGGATCATGTCCTTTATGCAGATGACTTTTATAAACAGTTGAATTTTCGTTAGAATAGTTTCTTACATAGGAATTATGCTTATTTATTTTTTCTGTTGTTTCATCTGAATACATAGTAAGATTAGATATAACATTCTCAATAATATTATCTATAGTGTTTGTACTCTTATTAGAAAATTCTCTCATAAAATTTATTATTGTTCCTTCTGATAAATTTATGGTATTTCTTGTTACTATTCTAATAAATTCACTTAGTCTATTTAATGACATCACATTTTGAACATTCATAAATACAACTAAAGCTTTAAAATCATTCGTATATGTTACATCTGTATAAAATTCTTTAGGTAATTTTTCTTTTGTACTTTCGGAATATTCAAATATGTGTTTTTCAACGATTGGCATTGCTTTCATTCCCAATCTATATTTTATTACTGGTTCTTTTTTAGAGTCACCAAAAATAGTGTGTTTAATTTCAAACACTTTAACATTTTCTTCTTTTATTTTTTGCTCTATTTTTTCTTTTGTTAAAGAATGTCCTTCATGATTAAACTGACCTCCTGTTTTTTTTCCACTCTTAACTCTAGAATTATATAAATTTGGACCACTTTTCTTGGGCCTAAGCATATCAGTTGATGATGGTTTAGATGAATTACTACTATTTTTATTATTTTGATTTTTTAATTTTTCATTTTCTTCTAAAAGCTTTTCTATTTTCTTTTGGGCTTCTTCATATAATTTTTGATATTTTTTTAATTCTTCTTTTAATTCGTGTATTTCAAGTAATTGATGTTTATTTTCTTGAAATAGTTTATCCATTTTTTTATTTAATTCTTCTAATTCCTTAAATAAACCTAATTCATAATTTCTTGTCACATCAATCACTTCCTTTACTATATACATATTCTCTCATAAATCATAATAAAAAGCAGCTCTTTTTGACTACTTTCTATTTTTTTTACTTTATAAAGTCTGAGTAGTTACAATAATTAGTATTATCATCGTTTAATCTAGCAAAACCAAGTGCTATTAAAAATTCATTAATTTTGACATTATTATCTAATTTTTCATCTAAATAAGGAATATTGAAAAATACTCTACTACCACTTTCATATTCAAAATCTTTAATATCATTTTCATTTAAAACACTTTTATTTAAAATAATTCTTTTATTACGTAATTTATCAAAAATCTTTCGATCTGATCTTATTAACTTATTAAGTTTTATTATTCCGGGCTCAATAATATAAACTACTTCTGTACACAAACTTTCTGGTCCATCATTTAAGTCAACTAAAATGACATCTGCTTCACTATTATTAGAAATTTGAAAGGAAGCATTCATAAAATCAGCACTTTCCAAAGTTGGATCATTAAAATATTCAAAATCCGTATTATTAATCTCAATAGCTTTTACTTTATAAGCCCTTTGCAAAGCTTTTTTTAACATATAAATAAGAGTTGTAGCCCCTGCATGTTCCGTAATATTTTTAAATCCTATTACTCTTTGCTCAATTCTAACATTCTGCGTTATCGATACATCATTCATTTTCATTGGTCCCATCGGATTATTAAAATTTTGATAACTAGCTACATCTTTATATGAGTTAGGATTTTCAATTAAAAAAGGTATTGCTTCCACACTTCTAGTAAAATTATAAATCCCCACCGATACTAATTGCGACAAATAATTTGGCGAATTTACTCTTGCTGAATCATCTAATAACAAAATGATTTTATCCATTTCAAAATTCATCGAAAGTTCCCGCATCGTATTAACATCTTCATAACCTTTTATAGCAGTAACATCGATAATCATTTTATTATAGAAAAAATTACTAAATTGATTTACTAAATCTTGAACACTGAATTCACCATTAATTGTTTTTATTACATCTATATTTAAAGTTCCTAGCAAAGTTTGATATTTATTCGATACTATTACATTCATACAAAATCCTCTCTATTATGGCGTTTGATCACCACTATAATAATTTACCCCTTTTGATTCACCAGTTATACTAAAAGTAAGCAAATCGCCTAAAAAAGGTAAATCAAAGTTAAAAAACAATCTAAAATCATAATAAATTTTATTACCATTCGGTCTTGAATCAGCATTATTATCAATACGACATCTGCCATTTAAACAATGAAAATCTACACAATAAAAGTATCTCTTTCCATCATCACTCAATTCCAAAGTTGTACTACTTAAAGAACTTAACCCATATTCGCCATCTTCACAAGTACCTTTAGTATTATACCCATTATTATACAAATAGTTATTTATTATTCCAATAGATTTCGGCGTTAAACCTTCATATTTTTCAATTATTGAAATTGATTCATTTTTCATCCTAAAAGCTTTGTTATATACTATCGCTGCCGCTAAAAAACCAGCAAATAAAAAAGTTAATACTAAAACTATTTTAAACAAAGTTGTTGTTGATACCATCTGTTTCATCTTATCACCTTAACTATATAATACCCTTGTTGAACCATATAAACGAAAATTTAATATTTGGCCAATAACAGGAATATCCAATTGATAAAATAAAGCTATTTCATAATAATGCATATTAGGTAAATCACCAGTAGTTGCTGTACACCTACCATTACTACACTTATCTAATAAATCATTATAATAAGCTTGCGAAACATCATTAGATCTTACACAAAATGCTGCATTATTATTATCAATTCCATAATTTCTTGTATAACCTGTCCAATCACCACTAGGACATTGTCCTGTAATTCGATAACCAGAATCAGTTAAATAATCGACAATTTCCTCAATCGCAGCACTATCTAACTCTCCTGATGATGCCAAACTTGCATATTTATTTGCTTCTATGATATTTATTATTTCATCTTTTACGCCGAAAGCTTTAGAATGATTTATAGTTAAACACATAATAGCTGTAAATATTAATAAAAATATTACAGCTAATTGAAATATCGATACTCCTCCTATAGCTTCCTTCATAAATTCACTTCCTAACCTTTATATACACATTCGAAAGCATTTTGTGGTGTATGATCCTTATTTTTAGAATAGCAAGTCACATAATCACAATCAGTCCCATTATCACATGGTTCACACACAGCTTTACTACATTTCGCATTTTCTTCAAAGTTTTTTCGTAAAACTGGCCATAATGTATAGTAAAAAAAGGCCATCAAGACCCCAACAGATAAAACTACCACCACCGTGGCATTTAATTCTCCAGTTGCTTGTTTCATAAATTATTGACCACAAGTTTTTTGGGTACCACTAGCTATATCTGTACATACACCATTAGCACAAGAGATTGAATCTGTCCCATTATCATCTTTAAAAGTCATAGTTGATTGTCCTGCACTACTACATGCCGTAGTCAAACTTAAACTTGTTTTAATTGTTGGCCAAATTATTAAATAAAAGAAAGCCATTAACGCAGCTATTGCTACAACAGTAACAACAGTCATATTTAATTCACCAGTCGCTTCTTTCAATTTTATTCTCCTCCTTTATTATCATATCTATATTATAACCAATAATTTTTAAAATAGCAATTGCAATTTAAAATTTTATTAATTTTTAAATAAATTTGCTATATTTTGACATGATAATATTTCATTTAATTTTTGCTACCCTTAAACTTTTAAAACTTTTAAAAATTAAATAACCAATTAAACTAATAAATGAAACCAATGAAATAATAATTCCTTTTTGAAAATCACACTTATATTCTAAAATAATTTCATGCTTTCCTTCATCTACTTCAATTCCCAACAAAGAATCCAATAATTCAACAGTTTGCACATCTCGACCATCAACTTTAACTTGCCAAGATTTATCATAAGGAATAGATGTAAAAATTAACTCTCCTTCATCTACTTCAATAGTTCCTTTTATTAAATCATCGCGATAGTAACTATATTTTATTTGATTTTTACTTAACTTATCATAAATTTCTTTTAATTTATTTTCATCTAAAGTATAAATAATCAATTTATTATTTTCAATATTATCACGTTTTTTTATAGCTGTTCCCAATCCCTTCAACAACGTTATATCACCATCTTTAACAAAATAGTAATGCTTATCAATATCAAAATAATAATTATCATCATCCAATCTATTAGCTTCTAAAACTTCTTCTCGATAAATATCTTTTATTCCTGTCATTTTATATATTAAATCTTCTGTATTATTTTTTACATCATCTACTAATAAAATAGTTTTAGTAATATCTTTATTAACTGCATATATCTTTTCTAAATATAAATCATTTTTAACATTAAATATTAAAGAAAATAAATCATTATAAATATTACCATGCATTCCATTACCACCAGAATTAAAGCCCAACTTTTTTACCATCGCCAAAACTTTATTATAAGTCATTGATGTAAAAGAATAAGTAACATCTTGATTTGTATATAAATTTTTATTTAAATAATCATTTTTGCCAATAGTATTTAAGCGATATTTTATGGGTTCTTCAATAAAATTCGTATTAATTTTTTCAAAACTAATATCAGCAGGAATAGCCAAATAACTTATTATCAAAGTTTGACTAAAAACTAATAATAAAACAACATACTTACTATATTTTTTTTCTTTAAAAAATATCAACATTAAAAATAACAACAAAAATACTAAATTAATTATCCAAATTTTAAATTCCATTCTTTTTCTTAATAAAATAACCACTAACATCAATATGCCAATTACCGGAATCATTTTCTTCAAATCTTTTTGATCATAATTTTGCATATTTTTAATAAACAAAATAATTCCTAAAAATATAAATATAAAAACATAACGATAAGTAAGTCCTATTACATTGTGAAAAAAATTCATTACATAATCCATTTTAGTTGAAAATAAACAATCAATAACTAAGCTTAAACCAATAAAAACAAAAGCTTTATCTCTTGGCTTTATTTTAGAATTTAAAAAGTAAAATATAATATTCAACAATATAAAGGTATTAACAGCAATATTAGGAAAAGTTTCTCCAGAAAAATTTATATTTAAAATATTATTTCCATAAAATAAGCTTTTAAAAAAATTAACTGTCGACAAAAAATAATTACTGTCATTGGAATTAGAAAAACCTAACCCCATTTGTCTTTTTACTACCACTAATATATTAAAAAAGAAAGCGATAATTAAAAAACTCCAAATAAAAGCTAATAAAAAAATTCCCAAAGTTTTAAATTTATCTTTCCAACTTTTTTGATCGTAAAAAAAGTTTCTTATAATAAAATATACTAAGACATAAACTATAACTGCAAATGCTAATAAAAAATTAGTATAAAAACAATAAGCTAAAGCAAATATAAAAATAGCGACTTTATTTTTACTTATTAACTCTTCTAAACCATACTGAACTAAAGGAAAAATCATAAAAGTATCAAGCCACATAATATTATAATAATAAACTATAAACCAACTTGAAAAAACATAAGAGAGAGTTACTATTAAACTTGTTAAATTAGAGCCTCCCTTTTTTCTAGTATAAAAAGTACAAATAATAGCAGTTATAAACATTTTTACAACAATAACACTTAAATACATAACATCAGGATTTTTAAATAATAATGCCACTAAATTTATTGGACTAGTAAGATAATACGCAAAATTAAAATAAAAAGAATTACCAAGTCCATTATTAAAGGTAAAAGGATATAAAGTACCAGTTTTAAGACGCATTATAAAATTATAGAGCATTGGCTTGTATTGAAATATAGCATCCGATTTACCCAATGTTAACTTTTGACCAAATGGAAAACTTTGACTAATAAATAATATTAAACAGAATATTCCCGTAACAATCAAACCATTTACCAAATATGGCATAATATTTTTTAATTTATACTTCATTATTAAAATCACTTTCTATCTAATTTTAAATGTTAATTAATATAATTACTTTATATCTAGAACTTCTTTCTTAGATAAACCAGTGTATTTCATTATTTTGTTTATCGGTGCTTTATCTTTTTTCATCATTTTAGCAATATTAAAACGATTTTTTTCAATACCTATTTTAATACCCTCCATAGTACCAATCTCAATCCATTCTTCTCTAGCTTCTTCCCGAATATCATCTTTTAAATTCTCTATGAAATCTTCTTTTCCATTTTTTTCGCTTTCTCCGCACCAATCTTTAACATACTCAATCATATCTTCCATTGTCTCATCTCCATAACTATAAATTGTAAATAAAAGTGACTTTTAACTATGGCAATCGCATAAAAAAAATAATGTAAAATTATGGTACAATTACTTTTTATAGTAAAAAAAATCATGTATTCTT
>CANQTA010000010.1 GCA_947626655.1 uncultured Bacilli bacterium | reverse complement strand
TCAATATCTCTAAGAGAGGCATTAAATTTAGAAAAACAAAATAGAATTGCTGCAAATAAATGAGAAGGATTATAACCTATACGTCCTTTACACTTATTATCTCTATACTTTACATTTTCAAAGATTTTTCCTACTCCTGATTTTTCCAAAAAAAACATAAATTTATCTATTTTTTCAAATTCTCCATTACATTTTTCTGAAGGTACTATGAAAAGTGACCTTTTTATGTTAAAATATCCCATGTGATACAACTCCTTGAACAAGATTATTGTATCACGTATGGCCTAGAAAGTATTATATTTTCTAGGTTTTTAAATTCAATAAAAAAAGAAACTGTCAAGAAAATTAATTACTTAATTTCCCAACAGCCCCTTTTTATGTGTTATTAATTGTTACAATTATAATTTTATCAGCCTTAATTATAATGTTGTTTTTATTTAAAACTGAATGCCACTTACCTAATAATGTTTAATTAAAATAATTAAATAAAATCACGTCCTTTAAATTGTGGTAGTATGTATGTAAAATATGCACACTACCATTAAAAATTGAAGGCAGTAAGATTGAGAATTTTGGTAGCTGAAGATGAGAAAACAATCCCGAATGTTATAGCGACAAAATTACGTGCTGAAAAATATGAGATCTTGCAAACGATTAAGGAGACCCCTAATAAGAAAATCGGTCGAAAAAGGTTTATTGCAAGAAATCAGCAGAGGTAGTAGTTCTAGAAATAGGAAGGACTGAATAATTTGTAGTTTTTACTACTGAAATTGAAATAGGTTAAAGTCAGAATAAATAAAAGGAAGAGTACCAAGCGTATCTTGGGAACGTGCCTCAAAAGATGTTAACCTATGAGCGAAATTAGAAAGGTGGAAACAGATATGGAACTTTTAGAAAAAGTACTTTCTAGAGAAAACTTAAATAAAGCTTATAAGCAAGTTTACAAAAACAAAGGAGCAAGTGGAGTTGACGGAGTAACTGTTGAGGAGTTATTTTCTTATATCAAAGAACATAAGGAAGAGATACTTTATAAGATAAGAAATAGGAAATATAAACCACAACCAGTAAGAAGAGTCTATATACCGAAAGAAAATGGGAAACAAAGAAAACTAGGAATACCAAGTGTTATAGATAGAGTAATACAACAAGCGATAGTACAAGTTTTAACACCAATATATGAAGAACAGTTTTCCAATAGTTCGTATGGTTTTAGACCAGGAAGAAGTTGTGAACAAGCAGTTATAAAAGCGCTTGAACTATTTAATGATGGATATGATTGGATAGTAGATATAGACTTGCAATCATTCTTTGATGAAGTAAACCAAGATAAGTTAATAGGTATTATAAGAGTCTTTAATTATTCAAAACCCCCTGGATTTTAAATTAACAAAGTAATATAGGTAATGCTATCCCTTGCACCTCCGCGTTCATTTAAACATAAATAGCTTAAAAAAGCAAATTGCGAAATCTCTAGAAATTTCGCACTAAATTTTTGCCAAATCTTTATAAATTTCGCACCAAAAAATGCCCAAATCTCTAGAAATTTGGTAATTTGCTATTTTTGACACAAATTTGACATTTTTTTGTATAATTAAAAAAATAAGATACTTATCATTTTTTTTATATAATCTCTAATATCATTTAAATCTTCTTTAATTTCTCTTTTAAAATATTGAATAATAAGATTTATAGTCCCATCCGTAAAAAATAATATATCTAAATGGTTAACTTTATTACCAAATGTTTGCATCAAAGTATTACCAATTCTCTTATTAAGCTTGTGCATAAATAACATTGGTTCATTAGATGTTAATAATTTATGATAAGAATCTTCATGTTCTTTTAAATGGTTAAAAATTGTATCAATGTAATTATAAACATCATTTTTAGTATTCAAAAGTTTATTATCATCAAAAATTGTTTCTAATATTTCATCTTGTATTTCACTAGCAACTTCATAAATATTATCATAATGAGAATAAAATGCCCCTCTTGTTAAATTAACTTTTTTAACTAATTCAGTAACAGTTATATTTTCTATACTCATTTTTTCTTCTATTAATTCCGCAAAGGCATTTTTAATTAACTCTTTAGTTTTTTTAGAAGAATTATTAAGTTCTTTTAATTTCATCCATTATCACCCTTAATAATTATATAATAATTTTAACAAAATTTAAACATATGTTAAAATTTTAACAATGATTTAATATTTGTTATTAAATTTTTTTAAATTTTAGAGTAAAATGTAATAGATTTCCGTTAAAAAGAAGGAGAGAGATATACATGAAAAAAATTACTAATTTTATAGTTGATCATCGTAATTTTGTTTTTATAATTTTTTTAATTTTTACGGTTATTAGTTTATTTTTAAGTAATAATGTTAAAGTTAATCGAGACATATTAAAATATTTGCCAAAAGATTCATTGGTTCATCAAGGTATGGATATCATGGATAATGAATTTAGTTCTCTTAATTCCAGCAACTTAAATATTATGTTTAAAGATTTAACTAATGCAGAAAAAACTAATATTTATAATGAACTTTGTAACATCGATGGCATCAAAGAAGTTGAATACGATAACAGTTCTAATTACAATAAAGATCAATATACTTTATATATTATAGAAGTTGATGATGATAAAGATTCTAAGTTAGCTACTCAAGTTTATCAAGAAATTACTGATAAATATGCTGATTATCAATTTTATACAAGTAGTGATGTTTCTGATGAAAATAAAGTCATATTACCTGTATGGATTCCTATATTAGCTATTGCCAGTGCCCTAGTAATTCTTATTATTATGTGTGAATCTTATCTTGAACCATTTTTATTTTTAACTGCTATTGGTTTAGGAGTTTTTCTCAATAATGGTACTAATATAATTTTTCCATCCATTTCCAGTATCACAAGTTCTATCTCGGCAATTTTACAACTAGCATTATCAATGGATTATTCAATAATGTTAATGAATCGTTATCGTGAAGAAAAAATTAATGAACCAGATAACAATAAGGCTATGAAAAAAGCTTTAACTAAATCTTTTGCTTCCATTTCAAGTAGTTCAGTTACTACCATTGTTGGCCTTTTAGCATTAGTTTTTATGAGTTTTACAATTGGTAAAGATTTAGGCTTAGTTTTAGCTAAAGGGGTTATGTTTAGTTTATTAACCATTTTTACTTGTTTACCATTTTTAATTTTGACTTTTGATAAATTAATTACTAAAACTACTAAAAAAACGCCAATTATTAAACTAGATTTTTTAGGCAAATTTAATTTTCGCTTTCGTTATCTTGGTTGTCTTATTTTTATCATTGTTTTTATAGGTAGTATATTTCTAAAAGGCAATTTAAAAATTTTATATACTGATTCTGATAGTGATGAAATAAGAAAAATATTTCCTACCAATAACCAAATTGCTTTAATTTATCCTAATAATGCTGAAGCTTTAATTACTGAAACTTGTGCTTCTTTAAAAAACGATTCTAAAGTTACCGATGTTTTATGTTATAGTAATACCATTAATGAAAAACTACCAGTGGAAAGTTTGAATGCTAAATTAAATGAATTAGGTTCTTCTGTGGAAATCCCTGAATATCTTTTAAAAATTATATACTATAATTATTTTAATCCAGATGCGCAAGATAAATTAACATTTAATGAATTTATTAATTTTATCAAAAAAGATGTTTACAATAATAAAGAATTACAAGATACCATTGATAAAGAAATGCGCGATAATATTGATAAATTAGCTAACTTTACAACATCCCAATTAATGACTAAAGGAAGAAGTGTCAAAGAAATAGCTAATATGTTTTTACTTGATACTAAGACAGTTAACGACCTAATGATTTATTATAATTCTTTAAATAATCAAACAGCATTGACTTTAACTGAATTTACCAAATTTATGAATGATTATTTTTTAAAAAGCAGTTATGCCCAAAGTATCGATCAAAATAGTCTTAGTAGTTTTAATAAATTAGCTAAGTTTACCGATTCAGAATTAATTAGTCGCGAAATGACTGCTCAAGAATTAGCCAATACTTTAAATATTGATGAAAAATTAATTTATAATCTATTTGTTTATTATCAAAATTTATATGGAACTTATCCTAATTTAACTCTTAATGAATTTTTTACCTTTATAATTAATAATGTTTTTACCGATGCTAATTATAGTTCTAACTTTGATGAAGCAACTAAAAACAAAATAATTCTTCTTCAAAAATTTAGTGATATTCAATTTATTAATCAAGACTTAACTGTTTCTGAAATGAGTTCTATTTTTAATATTAATCCTGAATTAATTAAACAAATTTATTTATTAAAATATTTAGATGAAGAAAGTGATATAAAAATTACCATAAAAGAATTTGTAGAAGGCCTTACTTACTTAAAAAATAATACAGATTATTTAAAAGATGTTGATATAAGTTCATTAAAAAATATTCCAGATTTTCTCTTAAATAGTTCTACTACTTATACATATAATCAACTTGCTCAGATATTAAATATTGATGAATCATTAACTAATAAAGTTTATAATCTTATTTCTTATACTAATAATAATACAAATAGCTGGGTAATTACTCCTTATCAATTTATTAGTATTATTTTATACAATGATGAAATACTTGCTAATCTCAATTCAGAATCACTTAATAATTTTAAATTATTATATCAAGTTATGGATAGTTCTTTAAAAGAAACTACCTATAATCCTGAAACTTTAACCACTCTTTTAAATATACCACTAGATACTTTAAAAAATATTTTTAGTTTATACACTTTAAATCAAACTAATCCTACAATGTCTTTAGCTAACTTAGTAAACTTTGTTTTAACTAACAAAGATATTGATATAATTAAAAATAATTTAAATGATTCTTTAATTAATGAACTTCGTACTTTACAAAGTGTTATGAATAGTGTTCTATCTAAAACAGAATATTCTTCTTCCTCTTTAGCTAAATTTTTAAATTTACCACTAGAACAAGTAAATTTATTATATGCCTTATATGATATAGAATATTCTCAAAATACTCCCAATATTTCTTATCAATCTTTCGTAAAATTTCTCATAAATGACATTATCCCTAATTCAAAGTATAATGCTAATTTTACTGAAGATAAAATAATTAAAATAAATACTATTAATGGTATAATGACTAGTTCTTTAAATAATACTAAATATACTAAAGAAGAAATATTTGCTATTTTAAAAAAATTATCTAATGAAGTAGAAAGTAATTTAATAGATTTATTATATATTTACTATGGTAGCAGTAATACTTATCAAAAAGAATGGCAATTAACTGTCGAAGAATTTGTTAATTTCTTAAATGACTCAATTATAACTGATGCCAAATATAATGACTTTATTGATAATAGCATGCGCCAAGAAATAATTGATGCCCAAACTACCATTAATGATTCTAAATCTTTATTAGTAGGTAAATCTTATAGTAGAGTAGTTTTAAATACTAAGTATGATTTAGAAAGTCAAGAAACATTTAATTTTTTAACCAATTTAAAAAATAAATTAAATTCAGATATTTATTTAGTAGGTAATTCTGCAATGGCCTATGAAATGAACGATACTTTTCAACAGGAATTAAATTTTATTACAATTTTAACGGCTTTGTTTATCTTTATTATTGTTGCCATTACTTTTAAATCATTGTTAATTCCCACTATCTTAGTTATTTTAATTCAAACATCCGTGTATATTACGATGGGTATCTTATCAGTCCAAAGTGGTTCAGTTTATTTTATAGCTATCTTAATAGTTCAAAGTATTTTAATGGGAGCTACAATTGATTATGCAATTTTATTTACTTCCTATTATAAAGAAGAACGAATGCAATATGACATCAAAAATTCGTTAATTAATGCTTATAATAAATCAATTCATACTATATTAACCAGTTCTTTAGTTTTAACACTAGTTACTTTAATAATCGGTCATTTAGGAACCGCTACAACAGCCAAAATTTGTATTACTATCTCTGAAGGAACAATTTGTTCAACAATACTCATTTTAGGTATTTTACCAACAATTATTGCTTCAGTAGATAAATTTATTATTAAAAAAGTTAAAGATTAATCAATTTCTTTAATTTTTTTTTGACATAGAATTAGATATTTACTATAATATAATTTCATAAAGGAAAATTTATTATGAATTTATCTCAAATAGAGTATGATAAAAGATATTTATTTGCTATGTTTTATGACCATAATGGTTATGCTGAAAAATTATTTTTAATGAAAAGTTTTAATAATGGTAAAGATCATTATTACTTTCGTTTGTTTCTCTATTTACCAAATGGTAAAGAAATATTATTAGGATATCTATATTTTTTTATTGATGAAAATAAAAAAGAAAGTAAATTTATTGGTTGTTGTGTTAAAAATGAATATCGTAATCAAGGAATAGCTTCCTTATTAATATCTAGTTGGTTATTATTCTGTTTAAATAATAACATCATAGATTTAAATACTAATCGAAAGCAAAGTAAACCATTTTTATTATATCTTCTTAAAAAATTTAGCTTTGAAATTAACAATCCCGCTATTTATAATACTAGTTTAAATACCATTTATGTTTGTCAAAAATATGAAAGTCTTGCCAAAATTCTTTTATTTAAAGGCGAAAAGCAACGAGAAATGTTTGAAAAAAGTACTTCTTTTCAAAAAGATAATTATGAAATTATTGATAATTTAACTGCTGATATTACTGTCAAAGATGAAGTTATGCTTGATAAAATATATAGTTTAAATGATCAAAATTATGGTTATCAAAGAGCTTTAAAAATGCATCAAAAATATTTTGATCATGCTCGTTAAATAATAATTCTTGATTATTTTAAATGTTAATATATTCAAAACAAATAATAATTTTATTAATTTAAACTGCAATAAAAGAAAAGCATGATATAATTAAATTAATATTGAAAAAAATTTTTTAAGATGGTGATAAAAATGAATTATTTAGGTAGTAAACAAATAGAAACCAAAAGATTAGTCTTAAAAGCCGAGACTATGCAAGAGCAGAAAAGATTATGGGAAATATTAATGATGCCTGAAGTAAACAAATACTTTTTAACTGTCCCTCCTAAGTTTAAAGAAAAATTATTAGATTGGCCTAAACAAGAAGAATATTATAAAGAGAAAATGAAATATGCAAATGATCCAGATATATTTAAATGGAGTATTTTTCTAAAAGATACAGGTGAATGTATCGGAAGAATTACTTGTCATGAAGCACATGATGAAGATTCCAGTATTACAGATCCTAGTATAAGAGGATTAGGATGGTTAATAGATCCTGCTTTTCAAAGAAAAGGTTATGCTATTGAAGCGACATTTGCTATGGTTGATTATATGTTTTCAGAAGTTGATATACAGGAAATTAGAACTGGAGCAGCTACTGTAAATCCGGCTTCTTGGCTGATAATGGAAAAATTAGGATTTACTAGACAAAATACAACTAAAATGTTCCAATATACATTTTTAGATAAACCAGTAGAAATTTATTCATATATTCTTACTCAAGAACAATGGTTGTCTTTAAAAAATAATTTAAAATTAGTAAAAAGTAATAAGAATAAAATTTAGAAGTAAAAATATATATAAAATTAAAAATAGAGAATTTTCATGATAAACTAATATTAATAAGGACTTTTAATAATGCTAAAGTTATATGAATTAAATCTTGATAATATTGAATGTTGGAAGAAAAAAACAAAGGCAGATTCTTCAAAAAACGTTTTTGTTAAAGATAAAATTGATGGGTTATTATATCGATTTGATTAGTGGAAGAGTAATAAGCCTTTTAGAAAAAGAAAACTTTTTTGTAATAGAACCCAGTGTAATTAAAGTCAAAAAAGTAAGTCTAACAATAGATCATCAAACACTTGGTAAAGCCGCGAAAGTTATTAATCAAAGTTATGATCAATATATATCTATTTCAGAAGATATCACATATAATACATATTTTTGTAACAGAATTACATTCAGAGAAATGATTGATGAAAATATGTTGTTGGTAGATAAATATAGACAAATTTAAAAAATTAATGTTATACTTCTTATTAGAATACAAAAATTAGAAAAAAATAATAATGTAGGTGATAAAATAATATGAATAATTTATTTATAAAATATCCTGGATACAAAAGACTATATGAATGCTTTATGGAACTTGCAAAAACCGATACTCAAAAATATGTGATTGAACAAATAATGGAATTTGGAAAATATAACGATTTTAAAGTAAACTCAACACTTTCAAATGAAAATTATAGTCAAAAAGCCGAAATGGAAAGAAGAATCACATTTTCGGAAATGATTTTGTATGATGAAAATTTATTTTTTTATCTCGCTAATCATGGATTAAATGTTTTTCATGGTACCAAAATAGATGCATTACCAACAATTTTAAGTAACGGCCTTTTTAGTTCAGCAAAAATAAATGAAAATGGAATAAAATTAGCAACTGGCGAAGAATATACAATGAATAAGTTTTTAAATGTTAATACTGAAAAAAGAAACTTTGTTAGCCTAACGGATAGCTTCAATACTTCTGCTTCTTATGCCGGTTTTCCGTATGAAGAACAAACTGAATATGCTAAAAAGTATTATGGAGAAGATTTAGAAAGCCACGAAGATATACCGATTATAATTTGCTTCAGTGGAACAGATATTGAACAAAAATATAAAGAATCACTAACTATGGTTGATTCAACTTGTAATGAAATAGCAATTAATTCCACAATAGATCCTGCTGATATTAAATGTATTATTACTACGTATGATAAAATAGAATATGTTAAATCTTTAGTAGCAAAATATAAAATAGATGTTTTAGGATATAATCATAATCATACATTTCAAAAAAGGTTAATAAATGATAAAGAAGGAAAATTTTATAAAATATTAAATTCAGATATTATTATTGATGAGCCAGCATTTGAAAAGTGTAAAGATATGATAAAAGAGGCATCAAAAGAAAGTAACATGGATAAAAATAATATTTCTAGCCAAGGGCCTTTAGACAAAAATATGAGTATGATGATTGCTGCAGAAATAAAAAGGGATTTATCATTTGATTTAATAGAACAATATAATAGTGGAATTAGAATTATTCCTTTAACTGCTGACAAATTAATTGACCTATATAACATCGATGAAGAAGTTGCCGAACAATTAGCCTTTGAAATTAATACAATAATTGAGCGGTACATACAAGAAAAAGAAAGTCAAAAAAATAATAGTCCTTATATTTTAGATGATATTGATAAAGACACATCAGAGATTTTACATGGTCATAGATAAAAATAAAAAGTTCCTTTACGAATTAAATATAAAAACATTTTTTCTTTAAATTTTCCTTCGTCTCCAATACAAATTCTATTTATTATTTTATAGTACTTATAAAGATGACGAGATTGCGACACCACTGTTGACGCAATTATCGTGGACTAATAATATTCTTATTTTAAGTGGTGCTAAAACAAAAGAAGTAAGGCACTTTTATTTGCAATTATTTATTAATAATAATTACTCTAAAAGAGAATTAGATAGGCAAATAACTTCATCATATTATGAAAGATATATGTTATCAGATGGTAAATAGATAACTGCTACTAATAAAACAATTGATGAAGACGATTACCCCAATACAAGAATTTTAGATTTGTCTAATGAATATACTGAAAAAGATTTAAAAAATGTTATTATTAAAAATTTAAAAGATTTTATATTAGAAGTGGGAAAAGATTTTACTTTTATTGGAGATGAATATAGAGTCCAAGTTGATAATCACGATTTCTTTATAGATTTAAATTTTTTAAAATGTGTTATAATGATGAAGTAGGTGTAATGATTAAAAAAATATAATAATTAAATCATTATAAGTGGAGGTATTATGGGAAAACTAACTATTGAAGAATTGGAGAAACAATCTAAAGAAGTTGAAAAACTTACAAAAGACTGGACAAAAGAAGATTTCGATTTAGCTATGAGTAAATTAGAAATAGCATTAAATAATGTTGAAAAAGAAGAAAAGGAAGGTAAAATTTTTGAAAGTTCTGTTGATGAAAATAATCAAAAATTAATTTATGAATATTACAGTAAAAGACTTAAGGAAATATATGAAGATTACACCGAAGAATACACCAATAAAACAAATGGTGATTAAATATTACAAATAATATTAAAATATAAAAAAATAAAAGTAAGAATTAAATTATATAAGGCGGTGAAAGAATGGATAATAATGTATTTATAAATAAAAATACTTTTGAAGTTTATGATGATTATTCAGAAGTGTTCCTTTGTGATAAACAAATTGCTAATGCTGTTGCAACACTTAATAAAAAGGGATATGTTACTAAATCTAGTTGTGAAGGACATATAGAATTTGTTTGGCATGAAATTGATGATTGTGATTTAGATTTGTTAGAGGACACAAAAAATGATAAGAGATTTATAATACTAAGAGTTAAAGAAAAGGGATTTGATTATTTGACACCTAATATGCTTGCATCGATATACATTTCTTTCGAAGAAAATTATGATTTTGTAAATTTACCTGAAGGTTTTGATTTGGAAAATGACTTTGGTTGTATAATAAGAAAAACTATTGAATATTATGAAAATGGTAAAAAACGAACAATAGACAATTTGGAAATAGAAAAAGATAAATATATAAAAATACTTAATAATTGGGTAGAAAATTTGCCAATAAATAAAACTCATTAATCTTAAGTAGTGAAAAGGGAGATATATATTTAAAATTGCAAAATTAGAAAATGCCAATAATAAAAAAGTCGATAGTTTAAATTAGTAGTTTTGATTGGCTTATGCTTTTGCTATAAAGAGTTTAAAAGGGATATTCTCTTGCACACTGTTATTGGCTTTGTCAATTGCGTAGTGTGTTACCATTTCGAAAAAATGGTTTTATATGTCTATATTTTTATCATTGTCATGATTATAATTGTTGGAATAAAGATAGTCATTTATTTCATTTTCTTTGGAAGTATGATGGCAATATCGTGTAAATCTTCTTTATGTTTATGATACTCTTTTATTTCAGTAATAATTTCATCTTTATTTTTTTCAGTTCCTATTTTAAGTAATCTATGAAAGAATTTTTTTAGATTTGAAATATGTTTATAATAAAATCATGAATTCAGAATATTAACAAAAATTTACTTTGTCAACAGTCTGACTAACATTTCTGTTAGCATTTATTACTCTCAAAATCTTAAAAGTTCGAGTTTCCTGCCAATATAGTGCGATTGTGAAACATATCTACAACTTTTGATCATAAACGATTTGATATATAATAAATCAGTCAACTTTATTTTAACACATAATATGTATTTTTTCCGTTATCTTCTTTTTTAAGGATATTTTTTTCTAACATTTTATTTAAAATTTTATAAGCTCTCGTTTTAGAAACATTTAATAATTTTTCAACTATATTTCTATTTATTTTATTATATTCTTTTATGTAATTAATAATTATATCTTCTTGTGATAAATTTTGAATAACAATATTTGATTTATCAGTAATCTCTTGATAATTCATATTAGGTAATGTGATAGAAAATGTATTTTCTGTTGCATCAAAAGATGGCTTTTTATCACAATGTTCGTAACTATCTAAAATCCTTCCAACTCCTGTTCCAAATGATTCTACATATCCAAGTCGATAAAATATATTAGCTAAGTTAGGATTTCTAGAAGAAGAAATTCCTTTAAATATTTCTTTAATTGTTATACCATCAATTAAACCACCCATTGATACTATTTCAAATTTATCATCATAAAGAGTTACCATTATGCTACTATTAAAATAATAACTTCTGTGAATTACAGCGTTTAATAAAGCTTCTCTTAATGAATAGTCTGGATAATCTTTTATATCTATTCTTTTTAAACCTACTATTTTTCCACTAATTTTATTAAACAATTCAAAATATTGAAATAAATCATCAACTTGTTTAAGTACTGAACCAGTAAATTCCTTTCTGTCACGAAATTCAATTTTATTTGTTCCATTAAAAATAGCACATTTTATTGTGTAAGAACATTGATCAGATAATAGTAATCCTAAATTTGTATATTTATTTTCTTCATTAATAATATTTAATATTTTATATTTATTTTTATCAAACGATAAATTATTATCTTTAAATTTTTTTTCTAAGTATTCAAAAGTTAATTCCTGATTTTTAGAAATCATTTCTTCAAATCTTAAACCAGTATGTTCAAATATCATTTTTTTTATTATTTCATCAGATGCTTGAATAGATGAAGAACCGTGTCTTAAATATACACCACTTGATTTTAGACCTTTGTCAGCTAAATAATGTGGTTTATTTGGGCTACTTTGAATTTCTATAATAAGAACATTTTTGTTATCATATCTTTCAATTTTAATTTGTGTATATTCAATTAATGATGGTTTTACACCTTCGTTTATCATTCCGGTTAATGCTTGCAAATCGTTATCTGGATTGTCTATTCCAATAATATTACCATCATCATCCACACCAATATAAATCTTTCCACCATTTGTATTTGCAAAAGCAATAATTTCTTTTTTTATGTCTTTTGTTAACATCATTTTTAGTTCACAATATTCATTTTCAATAAATTTCATTATCATCACCCAATACTATCATATCCAATTTTAAAAATATTATCAATGCTTTCGTTCACTTTTCGTTCACTTTTCGTTCACTATACTTTTTCAAATAATAAAAAATTATTTTATCAATTTATTAGGCAACTTTTAAGCATAGAAAAATTGGAGCCCTAAAGGAAGAAGTGCGACAACTTTTTGGACTAGATAATAGTTAGTAATAAGTCATTAACTAATATAAGTATATCACATTTTTAGATAAAAAATATTCATTTAATAAGCTTTTTATGCTAAAATAATATACGCAAAGGGAGGTTTAGCATGCTAAAGTTATATGAATTAAATCTTAAAAATATTGAATATTGGAAAAAAACAATAAATATGGATTCATCTAAGACAGTTTTTGTTAAAGATAAAATTGATTCTTTTACTTTATTTTTAGATAGGCTTGGTAACCCTAAGTCAATGCCAAAAACTGATGGAAGTTATTTTATTGATTTAGTTAGCGGAAGAGTTCTAAGTCTTTTAGAAGAAGGGGATTATATAGTAATTGAACCCAGTGGTATTAGAGTTGAAAAGGCAAATTTAAAAAAAGATAAACAAACACTTGCTAAAGCTGTTAAAGGTTTAAATCAAAGTTATGATCAATATGTATCTACATCAGAAGATATTGAATATAACACTTATTTTTGTAATAGAATTGCATTAAGAGAATCAGTTGATGAAATTCCTTTAGAATTAGTTAATCAAGAAATCATGAATGTTATAAAAGGTCGTGAAGAATCTCAAAACTATGTAGAAAGATTTTATGAATCAAAATTTTCTTCATATGATTTTATGTGTTTATTCACTGCAATTAGCGCTTCACAAAAAAAACTTATTTTTAATAGGGATAGTTTAATAAGATTTATAAGAAGTTGTAAAAGTAATAATCAATTTAGTAGGCTTTTGGATGACATTTATCTTAAAAGCAATGGCATTTTTGATTATTCAAATGATTTAGATGAAGCAATACAAAAATTGAAAATAGCTGGAATTTTATATACCATTTCACCCGAATCAGATGCGACAATGTATATTTTTGAAAATATTCCAATGTCAAAATTAATTAAAGATAGACTTGATTATTTTGATGAAATGGCAAATTTTGTAGGGAACTATGAAAAATATGTTTCGGATATGATTAGTCAAGCACATCAACGAGAAAATAGAGACATAGCAGTTGCTTGTAAAACATTAGAAAGATTAAAAAAATAAAAAAATAAAATATCTACACGCATATTGGTTGCTAATATGCAAGTGTGTTTTCTTAATTGACAAAATAAAACTACTCACAATTTAAATTTAAGAGTAGTTTTTATATATACTCGAAGAATTTTCCGAGTTTCCTATCAATCTGGAGCAGATAGCGAGAATCGAACTCGTAACCTAAGCTTGGGAAGCTTATATTTTGCCATTAAACTATATCTGCATCAATTTAATTATATTGCATTATTAACAAGATATCAATTAAAAAAGACATAAAAATTAAATCTTCATGTCTTTATATTATTTTTTTAAAATATAAATATAATAAGTATTATCAATAATAGTGTAGTAATTATTTTGATAATGAAAGATATTTATATTATTATTTACAGCAATATTAATTAAATCTTTTAAATTAGTTAAATATATAATATTATTACTATTTATATTAGGTTCATTTTGAATAACTATAATAATATCTCGATATTCTTTTAAAATAGCTTCTTCATTATCTTTATGGAATAAAATTTTACTTATTAAAATCCCAATAACTATAACAATAAAAATAAATACTATAATCTTATTAAAATTACCATTTGTGGTTTTATTTTCTAAAAAGGCTTTATCATCTTTCATCGTTATTTCTATAATATCATCACTAATAGGAATTGTTATTAAAACATAAGACTCATCTTTGTCATTAATTTTAATATTAAGTTTCACATCTAAATAAGTTTCTGTTTTAATATTAAAATATTCTTGAAAAGCTTTAACATAATTAACATAATACTCATAATCTAAATTATAATCTTCTTTTATATCAATTTCTTTCTCATTTATATTATTTATATTTTTTAAATTAAAATCTTTAGTCCAAACTAATTTAGTCCCATTATCAGCATAACTTTTTAGAGTAGCTGTAATATCATAAGAATAATTAAAATTTCCTTCCGTTTTATTTTTTAAATTATAATTAAAATAAATATCAATACTGTTAATTGCATTTGCTATATAATAATTATTAGCTTCTAATTTATTATTAAAAAAATAATTATTAGGTTTTAAATTAACTTCATAATATGTATTATTTTCTACTTGATATATATTCTTCTTTTGCTTGTCTTTATTAATATACATTAATCCTAAAAAAATAATTCCTGTTAAAAGAATAATAATACTTAAAATAATTAATATTTTTATTTTTTTGCTTTTGTCTTCCAATTTAATTCTCCTTAGTAAAAAATTCATTTAACCAAATAGCTGGATAACCTAAATATTTGATATGAAATTGATAAACACCTTTTATATCTTCTTTTTTAATTTTCATATAATCTACAGTATTATTGGCATCTCCTCTAGTAACATAATATTCACTTACACTTACAACTCGGTGAACAATAATTTGACTTTCATATTTAAAGACAATAATATCACCAGGCAAAATATTTTCCGTATTTTTATAAATAACAACATCGCCTCTTTTAAAGGTCGGATTCATACTATTTGAAAGAATTGCTATTGGTTGATAATTAAAAAATCCCAGCATAAATAATACTAAAATAATCGCAGCCATAATAGTAGTAGGATAAAGTATCTTTGATAGTTTAGTAACATGTTTTATAGTTTTTGGTTTAAAAATAAAGTATTTAAATAAATAGTAAATAATTAAAACTTTAATGAGAGCAAAAGCACCTAGAGTAAACCAATTACTATAAGGAATAATTGGTAATAAAAATTTTGGTACTTCATCAAAAAATTTAATAATTATCGGAATATCATAATGTGAATTTAAAGATAAATAAGTAAATAAAATATTTTTCGCAATAATTGGAATAATTATAGAAAAAAGATAATGTAAAAAAATAATATTATGAGAAAGAAAAAGGGCTTTAAAATTAATTTCACTTACGATAATAATAATGGTTATTAAAGCCCTAAATCCAAAATAATTTTGATTACTTTTAATAAGTTTATAACGTATTATTTCAAGGCCAACTATAGGTAAAATAACTTTCCCTAAATTTTTTAAAATACTGATTAATGTATGATCATAAGGACTTTTATTAAAACCAAAAATAAAACCACTAAAGAAATAAATTATAAAAAAGGCGATAGATATAATTAAAGTAATATTAATTTCTTTTTTCTTTAACCATTTTGAATTTTGGTAATAAAAAATGATGAGAAAGCTTATCCAAAATAATGGTTTAAGAAAATTATGATAAAAATTATTATTATATAAAAAGATATTACTTAGTGCATAAATAATTAAAAGCCAAAATAATTTTTTATTTTTAAGAATTTTCCTTTTGAACATATTGAATTATCCCCGTTAGTGTTTTAGTTTTAACATCAGGAATGCTTTCCGTATTTTTAACATAGGTTACCATAATATTGAAAGTAGTTGAATCACCAACATTTAAATCTTTTTTTAGTTCCGAAGTAGTATAGTTAATTTCTTCAATACCATCAATTTCTTCCGTAAATATTATTGTTTGTAATTCAGCATCAATAGTTCCTAAATTTTTAATGGTAACTTCATAAATAATTTCATCACCAGGTTTATTAAGTTTAGCTGAAAAATTAATAGAATCTTTAGTAAAAGTAGGTGTACCAGCATCACAACCAAGAGGTACTTGAGTAGCAGTAATATTTGTTATTCTAACATCCCATTCACCAGTAATTTCTGTAGTTCCGTTAATAGTGAAATCGGTAGCAAATGTTGAATAACCAACGGCCATTAAAATAATAGTTGCTAGAAAGGCTATCAGAATTATCATTTTATTTTTATGCAAATCATATTCCCCTTTCTATTTAGCATTTATTAACTTCAACTTGGAAATAGTATTATGCTATCCCCACTTATAATGTATGCCAAATTAAATAAATTGTATGGTTATTTGACTTAGGAACATCTAAAAATTATATATGAATAAAGAGTTTATAGTATAATAATATGAGGATGGTTATTATGTTAGAAAATAATGAAAAATATTTTGAAGTACTAAATGATATTAAAAGAACTTTAATAACAACTATTGGAATAAAATAATTGAAAATGTTAACAAAGATTTAATTTTAATGTATTACACTTAAAGGTATGTCAGCACGAAATTTAAGATATATGCAAAAATTTGCAAGTGAATTTGATAATGATGAATTTTTGCAGCATGATGTTGCAAAATTACATCAAGCTATTATAGAAACTAAAATACTAATTTTGATGAAACTTTACCACAACCTAGTAGTGAACGAACAAAAGAATTATTAAAAAATCCTTATATTTTTGATTTTATAACTTAAAAGTTAGAAGTTATGTAGTAATAGAATTAAAGACTACTGAATTTAAATCTGAATATGCTGTTAAACTAAATTTTTATTTAAGTGTTGTTGATAAATATATAAAATCTGAAAATGATAATCCAACATTTGGAATATTACTTTGCAAAAATAAAAAAAGGATAACTGCCGAACTTTCTTTAAAAGATATTAATAAACCTATTGGAGTGAGTGAATATAAAATATTATCGGAAATACCGGAGTTCTTAGAAAATACATTATCAAGCATTGAAGACATAGAAAAAAGATTAGAGGAAATTCATATTTAATATAAATGTTAACAAAAAAATTTAAATTAAGAAAATACATTCATAAAGATATAAGGTTTTTATCATCAAAACCAACTTTAAACTTAGATAGTATATTCAAATAGAAGAAAGTATGTTAAAATTATACTTGAAGAGGTGATTGATGTGGGGCTATACATAATTATAGCAATAGTTATTATTATTTTAATTGCATTATTTATTACATATAACAGTTTTGTAAAATTAAATAATAAAGTTAAAGAAGCATTTGCAACAATGGATGCATATTTGAAAAAAAGATGGGATTTAATTCCAAACCTAGTAGAAACAGTTAAAGGATATGAAAGTCATGAAAAAGCTACATTAAAAGAAGTTATAGAATTAAGAAATAGCGCTTATGACAAAATGTCAGATAATGAAAAGATAAAAACAAACGAAGAGTTATCAAAAGGCATTAACAAACTTATGGCTTTAGCAGAGTCTTATCCAGATTTAAAAGCAAATGAAAACTTTAAAGATTTAAGTAATCAACTAACAAAAGTTGAAGAGGATATTGTAAATTCCCGAAAATATTATAATGCAACTGTTAGAGATTTTAATAATAAAGTAGAAATGTTCCCAAGCAATATAATAGCGAAAATATTTGGCTATAAGTCAAAAAATATGTTTGAAGCAAGTGAAGTAGAAAGACAAAATATTGAAGTAGAATTATAATGGAGTTAAACAATGAAAAGAATTATTAAGAGGGTATTTTTATTTATATTAGTTGTATTATCTCTTACAATAATTTATCCAATTAATGCAAACGCTTTATCACAACAAACATCTTATATAAACATTGACGATAATACCAACAGTCTAATTATTGGTGATTTATCATTTTCTAATATTACATTTAAAGATTATTCTTCTATGTCTACTGTAAGCTTTGGTTTAACAGGAGTGGTTACTAATAGTACAAATAAAAATATTGATTATATATCAACTGCCTATTATTACGATTCAAATTATAACTTAATTGCACAAGGATATAGTTCAGGTATAGCAATAGTAGGAACGAGTAATTTTAATCAAATGTCTAATATGAGTATTTTAAATGGACATAGTATAAATGAAATATATTACTATAGATTAGCAATTAATACTACTAGCAGTTCATCATCTGAATCAGATACTACTCCTAGTAAAAATAATAAATATGATTTTCATAGTTATGTAATTGATAAATATGATATTAATGTTATTGTTAATGAAAACAATACACTAGATATTACAGAAAAAATTACTGCCTATTTTAATGTTGAAAAACATGGAATATTTAGAACTATTCCCCTAAAAAATACAATTACAAGATTAGACGGTACAACATCAAAAAATAGAACCCAAATTACAAATTTAAGTGTTGATAATGAATATACTACATCCCGAGAAAATGGGAACTATAAAATTCAAATAGGATCGGCGGATCATACTGTAATCGGTGAACAAACTTATGTAATAAAATATACTTATAATTTAGGAAAAGATCCAGTCAAAGATTATGATGAGTTATATTATAATATTATTGGAGATGAATGGGATACTGTAATTGGAAATATAACTTTTACTATTTCTATGCCAAAAGATTTTGATTCAAGTAAATTGGGATTTTCATCAGGTAAAACAGGGTCTACTGATAATAGTAAAATTAAATATAATGTTAGTGAAAATAAAATAACAGGAAGTTACAATGGTATTCTTGAAGTTGGTGAAGCATTGACTGTAAGGTGTGAACTTGATGAAGGCTATTTTGTTGGAGCCGGCATACCTATTAATATATTGAACTATTTTATATATTTATTACCTATAATATTTTTAGGAATTTCTGCATTAATATGGTATAAGTTTGGTCGTGATGAGCAAGTTGTAGAAACAGTAGAATTTTATCCACCTGAAGGATTTAATAGTTTGGAAGTTGGTTTTTTATACAAAGGAAAAGCCGATAATCAAGATGTCACATCATTACTAATATATTTAGCTAACAAAGGATATATCAAAATTTCTGAAACAGAAGAAGAAACATCAAAATCAAAGGGCTTTAAAATAATAAAATTAAAAGAATATGATGGTAATAACATTAATGAACAAATATTTTTAAAAGGTTTATTTGATGGTAAAAACAATATAGATTTGGATAAAATTAAAAAAATTATGACTGAGAGCAAACAAAATGGAAATAAAATTAGCTATATTCAAGCATTTGAATTAGCAGCCAAAAATGAAGAAAATAAAAATTTTGTAACCTCTGATGAATTGAAATATAATTTTTACGGTTACGATTATAAAATATTACATAACATAAATAATAAAGAAAATAAAAATAAGATATTTGAAAAAATAACATCTAGTAAATATATAATTATCATTTTAATGATAATAACTACTTATTTCCTAATTACTGTTTCACCTGTAATTACTTATTATGATGAAATAGGTGCAGTTTTTTTTGGCTTATTCATTATTGGATGTTGTAATATTGTACTATTTATTGATTTATTTGATAATAAAAAAATTAATTATGTTAACGAAAATAATGATTCCTCAATTTTAAAAAAGATATTAAATTTAGTACATAGTAGTATTTTTTATATAATTTTAGGAATATTTTGGGCTGTTTTTTACATTCCAGCATTGTTACAGGAACCGTTGTATTTAATTGGATATATAGTTGGAACAGTTTGCGCCTTAGGAATGGTAATATGTTTAAAATATTTACCAAAGAGAACACAATATGGTAATGAAATATTAGGAAAATTAAGAGGCTTTAAAAATTTCCTAGAAACAGCAGAAAAAGAAAAATTAGAAGCAATGGTTATGCAAGATCCCACATATTTTTATAATATTTTACCTTATACTTATGTTTTAGGTGTATCTGATAAATGGATTAAAAAGTTTGAAACAATAACATTACCAGCTCCTAGTTGGTATGATAGTTCGCATACTTTTGATATGATAACATTTGGAACATTTATGAATACTACTATGGTCTCTGCTCAAAAGGATATGTCATATAGCATTTCGTCAAGTAACGGTGGCTCATCAGGTGGAGGGTCTTCTGGAGGAGGCTCTGGAGGAGGTGGCGGTGGCTCTTGGTAGTTATCCGCAACTATAGAAGATGATATTAAGTAAATAAATAAAGCAAATAATAATTGAGCCAATGTGCTAACTCAATATAATAAACATTTTTAGTATAGAACAAAATCATAATCAAGAATTATCATTTTAATTTAAAACAATTTAAAAAAATACAAACATTTATAGAATTGCAATAGAAAACAGAATAGTTATAATAAATCGATACTAATATTAAATTGATTAAAAAGATGTATTGAGTTATAGACAAAATGTTATTAAAAATTGTTTATAATTTACTGACATTATCATAAAATTACAACAAGTTAATCCTATAGCTATATATCAATAGGAATTTATGAGGAAATAATGGAAAATATAGATTTAAAATTAAAAATGTATGTAGAAAGTAATATATTACCGATTTATGAAAAAAACGATTCTGGACACGGAATTGAACATATAAAATATGTTATTAAAAGAAGTTTCAAATTTGCAAATCAATTTGCTGATATTGATTTGAATATGATTTATGTAATTGCTTCTTTTCATGATATAGCCCATCATATTGATAGAAATAATCATGAAATATTATCGGCAAAACTATTTTATGAAGATAAAAAAATGAAAGAGTTTTTTACAGATGAACAAAGAAAAATAATTAAGGAAGCAATAGAAGATCATCGAGCAAGTTTAGAACATGAACCAAGAAGTAATTACGGAAAAATTATTTCATCTGCTGATAGAAATATTGATTTAGTTTCGGCATTAAAAAGGACACATGCTTATACTATTAAACATTATCCTGATTTGGATTTAGATGATATAACTAATAGAGCATATGAACATATATCAAAGAAATTTGGCGATGATGGATATGCCAAAACATATTGCTATGATAAAAAATTTGAAGACTTTAAAAAGAATGTAGAAACTTTGATAAAGAATAAATATGGGTTTGCAGTAAAATATATGGAGGTAAATAAAATTATGGATATTAAAGAAAAAGCAAAAATGTTTGCGATACAAGCTCATATGGGACAAGTTAGAAAAAGTGAACCCGATAAACCAATGATAATGCATCCCATTGGAGTTGGGCAACTTTTAGAATCATTTGGATATGATGATAATGTTGTAGCAGCGGGTTATTTACATGATGTTGTAGAAGATACAAAATATACTATTCAAGATATTGAGAAAGAATTTGGTAAGGATATTGCTAACTTAGTAATGGGTGCTTCTGAACCTGATAAATCGTTATCTTGGGAAGATAGAAAAAGGCATACAATTGAAGAAACAAAAAAACTTTCTCTTAGAAATAAATTAGTTATATGTGCTGATAAAATTAATAATTTAGAAGATTTATTTTTAAAATTTGAAAAAAGTGGTAATCGAGACTTCAGTGCATTTAAAAGAGGAGAAGAATCTCAAAGATGGTATTATACAAGTATCTATGAAAGTTTAATATCAGGAGAAGATAAAGATTTGCCTATATTCTTAAAATTAAAAGATATTTTAGATAAAGTATTTTATAAAAAAGAAAATTTATTTTTAAGAGATACAATCTTTGTAGATAACCAAGATTATTATGCAAAATTAAGAAAATTACATGCCGGGAAGATTGAATTGCAAAGACTAAAATCATTAGTAACTCTCTCTAAACCTTTTGTTATAGAATTTACAGGTACACCCAGAACAGGAAAAACTACTACAATAAATAATTTGTATGATTTCTTTAAAAAAGGTGGCTTTGAAGTTTCTTTAGTAGAAGAGTTTACAACTTCTAAATATTATAAAGAAGAATTAAGAAGTAAATTTGATAGTATGAGTTGTTCAGATAGAGACTTAGCGATACTTGAAGAAATATATAAACAATTACAGGTAGCTCTTGCTTCTGGAAAAGAAATTATTTTGATTGATAGATCTATAAATGATAGACAAATATGGAATTATAGAAGATTTGCTCGTGGCGATATGCCAAAAGAACAATATTTAATGGCTAGAGATAAATACTCGCTAATTTCAAAAGAGTTAATAGACTTTTTAGTAATTACTTATGCTGATTCATTAATTTCTTTAAGGAGAGATTATACTTCTAGTTTAGCTTTAGAACAAAGATCGTTTTTAAATCAAGAAAATATTGATGAATATAATAATTGTTTAAATTCATTACAAGGATTATTTGCAGATAGTGTTGATTCTTATATGTTATTAGATACTTCTAATATGAATATGTATGATGTTTCCATTGAAGCTACTTCACAAATTCTTCCTGTTATTAGAAAACGATATATAAAAGCTTTTCAACAAAAATATAATCTAAAATAACAACTGCGCCTTTTTTAGAGATGGAATATATTTGCATGTTCGAGCATTTCGAACAGATTCACAAATGGAGCATAAAGGAAGAAATTCAACAATTTTTTGACTAAAATATATAGCATAATTAAGTTACAGTAATAATGACAGGTGTTAAGGAGTTTACACTTTTAAACAAAAAGAGTTTAAATTTACATTATTTTGATGTTTTAATCGTTTTTTATGATAAAATGTAATCAGGGAGAGTGGTAGCAATGCCAATAGAACAAGCATTAGAAGAATTAAAAAAATATGCTCATGAATTTACACAAGTTGGAGATGCAAAACAAGCTATTTCAACAAATAAAGATGATTTTTTGCATAAGTGGACTAAAGTAAATCAATATTACAAATATGTTGTTAATAACACTAAAAGTATGAGTGATGAATGGTTTATAGCTATTGATATTATCAGTGATATAGCTACAGATAATCCTAGTTTGGAAGAATGGATTGAACTAATGCTTGAACCAACACAACAAAAAATTCAAATAAAATCGCAAAATAGTCCTGCTATTGATACTGCCACTATTTCAGGACCAATTGAATCTCTTATATCAGAAGTTAATAATATGCAACATTGGGATCAAGATCATATTGAAGATATAGAATGGCAATTACAAGAATATAAAAAAAAGCTAATATCGAATCAAAGTTCATTTGAGCCAAATGTTTATCAAAGTTTAATGGATGATATAAATGCTACATTAAATAAAATTGGTAGATTTAATAATATGCTTAATTCTGAGACAATGGAAAGCATAAAAAGAATGTAGGTGAATTAATGGAAAGTTTAGATAATTTAAAAGCCCAATTAAAAGATGCTAAAGAAGAATTAGAAAAAATTACAATTAAAAAACATGGATCAGTTCCTTGGGCTCCTGGTGTTATGGATCAAAATAAATCGGAATCATATTCTTATGAGGAATATACTGATGTAAGTAAAGCATATAGACTAAAAAATAGAATTGTTGATTTAGAAAATCAAATCAAAACCTATGCTCAAAGAGCCCAAACAGAAAGAGAAAAAGAAAAAGCAATTAGAGATAGTCAATTACCAAAGTATGAATATACATCAGCAGGTAAAAATCAAACTTCTACAAATCCTGCCATAGCTGCAAGATATAATGCACAACAAAGATTTTATGGTATGAATAAATTAAAACAAACAATTATGACATTGTCTGGTCAAAAAAGAAAATTCAAAAAATTATGGATTAAAGCAAATACTACAAATGAAAAAACTCAAGAGCAAGTTGCCTTTAAGTTAAATAAAATGTTTAGGTGATAAAGATGAATGAAGATATAAATGAATATATGAAATTCTTTAAAGAACAAACTTTAAAAGAGAAGCAAAGTATTATTTATGAGCAATTACAGATATTAGCAGGTTTTACTAATAAATTATGCAAAGAATTAAATATATCAAACGAGCTAATATTAAATAGAGAAGTATTAGATTTAAAAAAAGATAATTATACTGAAGATGACTTTGCTGAAGCCATAATTGTATTGATTAATTCAATACAAAATTCAATATGTGATTATTCAAATGGAATTACAGACTTACTTGATAAAATGGACAATTAAAACTAGTGATGTGTTTTTTGCAATAATAAATGAAAAAGCCAAGCGGTTGAAATTTGTTGGCTTTTTATATGCCTAAATCTTTATCATATATTTCTTGTTTATTTAAGTAATAATTTTTATTTTTTTCAGTTTCTCATTTAAGTAGCATATTAAAACATATTATAAAATTTAAAATATATTTATGAAAAATCCATAAATGTTAAAAACCAATAATATTAAAACAATAAAATAATATAAAGCTTAAATTCAATTCTATAAAGAATAATCAATTATTTTTAATATTTCAAATTAAAGTGGTAAAAGTACCAACACATTGCTGGTTTATAAAAAATAAATGCCGCACTATTAGTGCAACGGTTCCATTTTTTGGAGCAGTTGCAGAGCATATTTATAGCTTTTTTATTAATTTTTTTGTGAATTGTATTGTTCATATAAATCAGATGGTATAAGTTCAATTGGAATTTTAATTGTTTTAATTTTTGAGAACATTTCACTCATTTTTTCCATTCCAATTTTTGATTGAGCATCCTGCATTTTAGAGGGAGTTAAATCATATTTTAAAAATAGTTGTTCACATAAAAATTGATCTAAAGTTTGAAATCCCAATTGAGCAGAGGCATTAACAAAATCAATAAAGAAATATGTCCAAGTATCACCAATGTATATTTTATATTTTAAAGATGTTGATAAATTTAATACTTTTTGATTTTGAAAATAAAAGTCTATTAATAATTCTGGTTTATTAAAGATATTGATATTATGAAATTCTGTAACATTGAAATTCATATTTGGTTCATCAAAATGACTGATAAAAAAATCAATATTAAAATCATTCATAAATAAATTCTCCTTAATTTCAATTTTGTGATGACAAAATAATTAACTCATAGAAATTTTGACAAGTGTATTAAAATTACCTAATGGGTATAAAAAATGCCAACATTCAATTGGATTTTTCTATATATCAATGTCCGAGCATTTCTAACAGATTTTAAAATGGAGCCCTAAAGGAAAAAGTATGACAACTTTTTGGACTGGATAATAGTTAGTAATAAGCCATTAACTAATATAATAGTATCAAATTTTACTAAATATTGGAATATTAAAATGGCAAATCATCGTCATCATCAAAAATAGTGTCTGGCATTTTTTTACTGGTTCGAATTCTTCACTAAGTTCATCAATTTCTTATTGAGTAAATTCTCTTCCTTCCTAGTTCTTTCCTAAAATGTTCCATTTACCACCAATTACTGTATTTTTTCCACTTAAATCACTCCAATCAAGAAACAAAAGTTATTATAATTATACCATATTTAATTTAATTGCAAGTTTAGTTTAAAGTTAATAATTAAGGCAAAAAGTATATCACTTATTAAGAATTAAGTCTTTATTAATAGGAAAAATACTAGGAAATTTATTAGGAAAATACTAGAAAAACGATAATGTTTTCTTCCGGCATTTTCTTGCGACATTTCTTACGACAAATAATCATATCACTAAAAATTTTCATCGAGAAAATATTAGAAAATTGCAATAAAATCTAATAATTTTCTTCCGGCATTTTCTTGCGACATTTCTTATGACATTGTATAATTAGATTATAAGAATCAGGAGGTAAAACTATGTTAGATGTAATTGAAGATGTAAGAAATGAATTTAAAATTAAATTGACAGATAAGTTTGAGGAAGAAGTAATATCATTTTTAAATACTAATGGAGGTAATATTTATATTGGCGTTAATGATAAAGGGGACATTGTCGGTATAAATGGTAATATTGATTTACTCCAAAGAAGTATTAAAGATAGAATTAAAAATAATATTATGCCATCAACATTAGGTCTATATGATGTTATTGTATTGGAAGGAAATAGTAAAAAATATATTAAAATAATTATTGCTCGTGGTAGCGATGATCCATATTATATTAAAGGTATGGGAATGACACTAGATAGTTGCTTTATTAGAGTTGGTAGTTCAATACAAAGTATGCCTTATGATATGATTAATAATAGAATTAATAAAAGAACAAGAACTTCATTAAGAAATATAGCATCCCCTAAGCAAGACTTAACTTTCAGCCAACTAAAAATATATTACGAAGAAAAAGATTTTAATATTAATAATAATTTCCTAAAGCAATTAGACTTATATACCGATGATGGCAAATATAATTATAATGCCTATTTACTTGCTGATAATAATACAATATCTATCAGATTTGGTAAATATGAAGGAACAAATGCAGTTGATTTGATTGAAAATGAAGATTTTGGCAATTGCTCCATAGTTAAAGCCACAAAAAATATTTTAAATAAAATAGAAATCGAAAATAGGATATTTACAAAAATAGAATACCCTGAAAGAAAAGAAATTAGAATGTATGATTTTGCAGCAGTAAGAGAAGCAGTCGTTAATGCTATCGTACACAATGATTGGTCTAATGAATATGCTCCAAAGTTTGAAATGTTTAGTGATAGATTGGTAATATCATCAAATGGCGGTATTCAGCCATCTACTACAAAAGAAGAGTTTTTAGAAGGATATTCCTTACCTAAAAATAAAGAACTAATGAAAGTATTTAATGATTTAGATTTAGTTGAACAAATGTGTACAGGTATAATAAGAATACTTCAAAGTTATGATAAAAAATCATTTGAATTTTTTCCTAATTTTATTAGAGTTACTTTTCCATTTAATAAAAATAGATTTAGAGCAGAAACAAAAGAAATTGCTGAATTAACTGAAACTCAAAAATCCATTATTAATTTAATGTTAGATTCACCGACTATTACACAAGAGACATTGTCAAAACTATTAGCTATTAATATTAGAACTGTTCAGAGAAATATAAAAACACTTATAGAAAAAGGACTAATTGAAAGAATTGGTGCCACTAAAAAAGGCGAATGGATAGTCAAAAATGGATAGTCAATTTCTTGCGATATTTCATGAAATATTGATATTAAACAGATTATTTTTAATAATTTTTAATAATTCAAATTGTAGTTATTTCTATAGTTAATGCTTAACATTTCAAAATGAGCGTATTAATGTGCTGGGAGTACCAGTGTTGCTCTTTTATAAAAATTAACGCCACAATATTAGTGCGACGATTTTCTCTTTTGGAGCGATTGTGGAAGATATCTACAACTTTCACTCATAACGATTTAATATATAAAATATCAATCTTTAATAAAATCTAACACAAAATCTCCTTAATGTTCCTAAAATTTAAGATTATATGTTAAAATATGTTTAGAAATTTGATGTTAGAAATTGCTTTGGAGTTAGAAAAAGAATTTTTGGTGAAAATTAATACTAAAGAAAGTAGGTTAAAATTATGATGATAATATTTGATTTAGATGGAACATTATGGAATACAATAGATGCTACTTATCAAGCTACAATTAATGTTACATCTAATATGAATAATATAAATAAAATAAGTAAGAAAACGGTAAAAACAGGTATGGGGTTATCATTGAGTGAAAATGCTGTGCATTATATGCCAAATTTAGAAAAAGAAAAAAGAGAAGAAATATTGAAACAAATAAATAATGAAACAATGAAATTATTAAAAGAAGGAAAAACTAAATTTTATTTGGGAATGAAGAGAACTATAAAAAAATTAAGTCAAAAATGTCCTTTAGGCATTGTTACTAATAATAATGATGAATATGCTAAAATATTTCTTGAAACATCAAATTTAAAACAATACTTTAAAGATTTTATAGGTACTGCAAGTTATAATATTACAAAAAGTGAGGTTATAAAACTAATGCTTAAAAGAAACGATCAAACGAATGGATATTATGTTGGGGATACTAAAAAAGATTTAGAAGCATCAAATGAGGCAAATGTGACTTTTATTCATGCAAGATATGGAATTGAAAAAAATATATTTGCCACATATAATATTAAAAAAATTATATTTTTACCATTAGTAATAAATAAAATAGAAGGTAAAAAATGCTAAAAAAATTTAATAAAAATTTATGATAAAAAATGTGCTTGTGTAAAAGAATTGAGTTATATACTTATTTTTCTATTATCAATTTATTCAGCAACTTTTTGGTAACAAATTATGTTAAGTTTAACATAATGACAAAATAATTAACCCCCTAGGAATTTTGACAAGTGTATCAAAATATCCTGTGGGGATTTTTTATTGAAATAAAAAATCATCTCTAGATAGAGATGAAATATATTTAAATGTCCGAGCATTTCGAACAGATTCGTCAATGGAGCCCTAAAGGAAGAAGTACGACAACTTTTGGGCTAGATAATAGTTAGTAATAAGCCATTAACTAATATAAGTGTATCACAATTAACGTAAAATATATAGAAAAAATGTAAAATAGTAGTATAATTGTTACCATAAGGAGGTTATTTTATGATAGATTTTGTTGATGTATACACTAGGTTAAAAATGAATACTAATAAAAAGATAATAATTACATATTATTCGAGTTATGGTTATAAAGAAACCAAAGAAGTTATATTAAAAGATGTGGTAGGTCTTAAATATGTAGTTGTAAATGATGATATAGGAGAGACTGGTATTCCTTTTTTTGGAATTGATGCTATGATAGAATCCATTATATTTAAAGATTCAGGAACAAAAATTTATAATAATCCATATATTAGCAAAGAAATTTTTGATGGCTTTTATATTAAAGATGGTGTTTCTGAAAATATAAGGAAAAGATTATTTAGTGGAGTGGATGTTAATTTAGAAGATAGAGAAAATTTTATTCAAAGATACAAAGCTAAAGAAACAACTTTTGATTATGATGATTTGTTTTTTTCAGAAAAGCAAAAGCAAGAGTTTAATGACTTTTTTGAATTATTATTGAAAGATTTAACTCAATATTGTGAAAACAATGGATTAGATACAAATTTAAAATTGATAAGCAAAGGAACAACATCAATTATTTATAGTTTAGGAGATAAGATTATAAAAATTGGAAAACCACGAAGGAATTCTACAATTCCATACTGTGAATATTTATTACAGCCAATAATAAATAGAGATTTTGATTTTGATGGATATCCGATACATATTGAAGTAACCCAAAAGGTAATAGTTTGTGAAAATATTGAAGAAAGTTGGTCTAATGAACAATTCACGACTATTAGAGATGAATTATCTGAAAAACTCCATGCTATCGGTCTTAAATCTAACGATTTACATCCTGGTAATATTGGAATATTAACTGATGAAAATAAAATTCATTTTGATTCAATAAAATTTGATATTGGTAATGATTTTGCTACATCAATTCAGAATAATAACAATTTAAAAATCAAAGGAAAAGGAGAGTTTGTTATTATAGATCTAGATTGTTTGGAAATAGAAGATATAGTTAAATACTCTAATTATCTTAGAAGTTTAGGATATACTGATGACCAAATAATAAATTTTGAACAAGATAATTATAGTCACAAAAGATAAAATACACACGCATATTGGTTGCCAATATGCAAGTGTGTTTTCTAAATTGACAATTTAGTATTTTAAAAGGGCTACGATCAAATATCGTAGTCCTTTTCTTCTAAATACAAATTCATTTCTTTTAACAAAAAATCTAGAACGTACTTCTAGTTAATGTATATTACTACTCGAAGAATTTTCCGAGTTTCCTATCAATCTGGAGCAAGTGAGCAGAATCGAACTGCCGTCTCAACCTTGGCAAGGTCGCATACTAACCGCTGTACTACACCTGCGTTTTTCAATACAAATAGATAATATCAAATTTTTAATAAATTTGCAACATAAATTGCAAATATTTGGGTTATTTGTTATAATTTTGATTAGACAGTAGTAAATTAACAATTTATGATTTCTGTAAAAAGTTTAAGTAAAGAAGGTTATAAATGAAAATATATAATAAAATACGCTTAAAAATAGTAAAATATCTTTATACCAATCGTTTGTTTTTTACCTATCTTATTCTAGCTATTGCTGGTGCGACTATCTTGCGTGGTGCTACAGTAGGTCATCCTTTAGCCTATAAACCTTTATTAGTCGATATAGGTCTTGCTTTGTTGATTGGTTCTTTTGGCTATCTAATAAAACCTCATAACCAATTCAAATATTTCTTTACTTGGTTAATAATTTTTACGGTTATTGAAGTAGTAAATTCTATTTATTTTACTTTTTATGAAGGTTTTGCTTCTTTATCCCAATTTTCTACTTTATCCCAAACCGAAACAGTAATGGATTCTATATTTGTAAAATTACGTATAATTGATTTTATTTATATCTTACAACCAATTATATTTTATTATATTCATAATAATTTAAAAATGTCCACATATTATAATCTTTTAGACAAAGTCGAAAAGAAAAAAACTATGTTTTTTACAACTTTCTTAATTTCCGCTTGTTTTTTAATTTATTCTTTTGTCACTGCAACAGCCTCTGATTATAGTCGTTTAGCTAAAAATTGGAATCGTTCCTATATTGTTGAACGCTTTGGCATAATTATGTACCAATTTCAAGATTTATATCAAACAGTGGTCCCCAAAATTAGCAGTTTATTTGGTGAAGAAGAGGCTAGAGCCTTATTTGAAGAATATTTTAATGACCCGGAAAATTTAAAATATAATGGTGAAAATCGTTATAGTGGTATCTTAAAAGGTTATAACATCGTCTATATTCACATGGAAAGTATGCAAAATTTCTTAATGGATTTAAAATTTAATGGTCAAGATGTTGTTCCAAATTTAAAAGCCTTAGCCAAAGAAGGTATGTTCTTTAGTAACTTTTATCCCCAAATTTCTATTGGTACTTCTTCAGATGCTGAATATATTATGCTAACTGGTTTATTACCATCAACTGGTGGCACAGTTTTTGTCAATCATCCTCACAATACCTTTAATACTATCGCTACTAATTTAAAAGAAGCTGGTTACTACACCTTTAGTATGCATGGTAACTCCTCAGAAATGTGGAATCGGGTCAACATTCATCCTAATTTAGGTTATCAAGGGATGTATTATAAAGATACTTTTACATTTAATGATATTGATGGTAACCCTGATAAAGTTGGCTTAGGAATAAATGATGAATTATTCTTTAGTCAAGCAGTTAGTAAATTAGAAACCATTGAAAATACTTATGAAAATTATTTTGGAACTCTTATAACTTTATCAAATCACTCTCCATTTCCTCCACATCAAAATTTTACCTTAGATATAAATGATTACTATACCAATGAATATGGTGAACAAACTAGTACATGTTATTTATGTAAAAGAGATATTGGTAAATATATTGTTAGCAGTAATTATGCTGATAAAGCCTTAGGAGAATTTATAGATTTAATAAAAAATAGTGATGCTTTTAACAATACTGTCTTTGTCTTTTACGGTGATCATGATGCTAAAATTAGCTATAAAGATATGAATTATTTATACAATTATGATCATGTAACTGGTGAATTAAAAGATGAATCTGATCCAACTTATAAAGAATACGATAGTTATGATCATAATCTAAATAAAAAAACGCCACTCATTATATGGACCAAAAATGCTGAATTAAAAAAAGTATTTAAAGGTGAAATTAAAACAATCATGGGAATGTATGATGCTGCCCCTACTTTATATAATATGTTAGGAATAGATAATAAATATCATTTAGGTCATGACATTTTCAATATTAAAGATAATAACATTGTTGTCTTTCCAAATGGCAATTACTTAACTAATTTAATTTATCGCAATAATTCGACTGGTGACTATAAAATATTAAAAAAGGATGCTGTTTTCGATGATACATATTTAGAAGAAAATTTAGCTTATACCGAAAAAGCATTAGAAATAGGCAATGATATAATAAATTATAATTTATTTGCTCCTAGAAAAGATGAGGATTAATTATGCGAAAATCATTTAAAATTTGTTTAATAATAATTTTTATTCTTCTCGTACTAGGAGTAGCTATCTTAATTACTTTAGAATTTAAGCCATCTAGTAATCCCAAAATATCAAAAGATATTGATAAAATTGCCAATTATAACTATCATTTACAAAAACGTGATACCACTTTAATGCAAGAAACTTTTAAAAGTTTAAAAAACCTTCTCAGTAAAAAAGATATTGATTATGATTTATATGCTACTTATTTAAGTGAATTATTTATTATCGATCTATTTACTATGGATAATAAAAATAATAAATATGACGTTGGTGGTTTAGAATATGTTTTACCAGAGATTGCCGATAACTATCGTTTAAATGTCGAAGATACCCTATATAAATATTTAATTGAAACCAGTAAAAGAACATCAAATGAGCGTTATCCAGTAGTCAAAAGTATTAATCAAGAATCATTAGAAAATACTCAATATACCTACCAAGAAGTTCTATATGATGCTTATAAAATTATTTTAAACTGGGAATATGAAGAAAACTTAGGTTATCAAACTAAAGCTGAAATTATTTTAATTAAAAAAGATAAACAATTATATATTGTTTCTTATAAAGGAGTAGAAGAGAAAGTTGATACGGAAGATTAAAAGACTATTTTATACTAATAGATTAAAATTAATATTCTATCTTATAATGATAGTTCTTTTCTTCGTTTCTGCAATCTCATTTACTATTTCCCTTCTTCATTTAAATGGTATTGAAACAAATTTACGAATAATCATTTTATTTTTAATCTATCTTTATGGCTTTTATTTTATCTGGCGAACTTATCACTATATTGTTAATAAAAATAAAATTAAATATATTATTATTATTATAATCAATATAATTATATCTTGTATCTTATTATTAACCTTCTATTTTATTGACATCATTTATGGTGAAATCGGTAATATGGGCGAAAGTGATAAAAGTATTTATACTGGTTATTTAATTACTCTTAAAGACACTGAAAGTATAGATTCGGTTGGTATCATTAATAATAAAGAAGACATTGAAGGCTATGTAATAGCTAATGAAATAATTAAAGATCATAAATTACAATATGATCTAGAATATTATGATACCTATGAAGAAATAATTGATGCTTTATATACTAATAAAATAACTGGTGCTTTTGTTCAAGGCAGTTATGTTAGTTATTTTAATAAAGAAGAAGGATATGAAAAAATTGCTTCGGAAACCAAAATAGTTTATAAAAAGTCTATTGAAAGAGAAAATGAAATAGTTAATAATAATAATGATAAGTTATTAACTGAGCCTTTTACGATTCTTTTAATGGGAGTAGATTCAACCTTAAATGGTATTGATACTAACAGTGCATTTAATGGTGATACCTTAATGATGATTACTTTTAACCCTAAAACTTTAAATGCCACCATATTTAGTATTCCTAGAGACTTATATATTCCTATATCCTGTCGTAAGGGTAATCCAGCCAAAATTAATTCCTCCACAGTAGGGGGCATATCTTGTGTCATTAAAACTATAAAAGATTTAACTGATATCGATATTGATTATTATGCCAAAATCAATTTTAAAGGTGTGGTTGATTTAGTAGAAGCTTTAAAAGGAATAGATGTTGAAGTAACATATCCATTCTGTGAACAAGATAGTAATCGGAATATTTTTAATCAAATCTGTTTAGAAAAAGGTTTTCAACATTTAAATGGTGAAGAAACCTTAGCTTATGCAAGACATCGGCATAGCTTACCAACTGGTGATTTACAAAGAATCCAAAATCAACAATTAATAGTTGAAGCTATTGGTAAAAAGTTAGTTAGTTTAAATACAGTTACTGATTTTCGGGAAATCATTTCTTCTATAAGCAACAATATAACTACTAATTTATCACGTAATCAAATATTATCTAGTTATAATATTCTAAAAGATATGGTTGTCAATGTTATTTCCGATCGTGATGCTTTAGTAATTGAAAAAGCTTATCTCGAAGTTTATGATATGCAAGTTTATAATGAGGGTAGAGGAACTTACTCATCAGCTTTAGGATATTATAAAGATAGTTTAAAAGATATTATTAAAAGTATGAAACGTAATTTGGAAATAGAAGATAAAGAAATAATTAAAGACTTTTCCTTTGATGCTAATACCCCTTATGAATTAAAAGTAGCAGGTAAAGGATTAAAAACTGGTGCTGAAAATGTAGGGGTTATTCCTAATTTTATAGGTAAAAGTGTATCTGAAGTTGAAGACTGGGGTAATAATAATAATATTACTATTAATAAAGAATATGTTACAGAATTAGATTCTTATTATAATCCCGAAATTGCGATTGGCCTAGTTTCTTATCAAAATATCAAGGCTGGCTCTTCCCTTAACAATATCAAAAGTTTAACAATTTATATTAATACAGTTAATGAATAGCTGTATTTTTTTCATTTATTCTTCACAAATATGTTATACTATACCTATATAGGTGATGGATTGTGAACATTTTAGTAGTTGATGATGAAAAATTAATCCGTGATGTAATAAAAGAATATTTATTATTAGAAAACTTTATAGTTTATGAAGCTGAAGATGGTACTAGTGCTATTAATCTTGTTAAAAGACATAAAATTGACTTAGTTATAATGGATATTATGATGCCTAAAATGGATGGCTATACAGCTTGTAAGGAAATAAAAAAAATCTATGATATACCTTTTATTATGCTTTCTGCTCGTAGTGAGGAATATGATAAATTAATTGGGTTTGATTTAGGAATTGATGATTATGTTACTAAACCTTTTAGTCCTAAAGAATTAGTCGCAAGAGTAAAAGCTATTATTAAAAGAAAAATTCCGGAAGATACTATTAATATCTCGGGAATAACTTTAGATAATTTAGCTCATGAAGTATATGTTGATAAAAAATTAGTAACATTAACCCCTAAAGAATATGACTTGTTAAAATATCTAATAGATAATAAAAACATTGCCCTATCTCGCGAAAATTTATTAATAAACTTGTGGGGGTATGACTATAGTGGTGATGATCGAACTGTAGATACTCACATTAAAACTTTAAGACGTATATTAGGTAAATATCGTAATTTAATCAAAACAGTTAGAGGAATGGGTTATAAATTTGAATATAAAGAAAAGAATTAAAGGTATTGAATTTAAAACATTAATATTTATATTATTTTTTAATATAGGTATTATTCTTTTGCTATGGATTTTAGAATCTGTTATTTTTGATGTGTTTTATAAAAGTTACCAAATAAACAAATTAAATGATATAGTTGATGAATTTCAAACTTCCACTGAAGATACTTATATTTTATCAGAGGAATTAGCTTATGAAAACGAAGTATGTATAAGTGTTGTCGATAGCGATTATGTTACTTTTAATTATAACACTTTGCAAAGAGGTTGTATCTTAAATAAAGGCAATAACAAAATAAATAATCTCATTATTAATTTTATTCAAAACAATGAAACTAGTGAATATTATCGAGTTAAAAATCCCTCAACTAATTCTAAAGGCATTTTATATGCTTTTAAAACCAATGATAAAAGTGTTTTTATTTATAGTAATATTGAAAATGTTTCAACCTTTATTAAATTATTTCGCAATCAAGTTATCTATTTTGTTATTTTAATAATTATCTGTTCTATTATAATCTCAATATTTATTGCTAGTAAAATAACTAAACCAATTAAAGAAATAACCCAAAAAGCTAAAAAAATTGGGGAAGGCAAATATAATATTTCTTTTCCTAAAAACGGGGTATTAGAAATTGAGGAATTATCGCAAACTTTAGAAGAGGTCCAAAAGGAACTTAGTAAAAGTGATGAAATTAAAAGAGATTTATTAGCCAATGTTTCACACGATTTAAAAACTCCTTTAACTATGATTAAAGCCTATGCTGAAATGATTAAAGATATTTCTTATAAGAATCCTGAAAAAATGAATGAACACTTAGATATTATTATGGAAGAATCTGATCGTCTAACTAACTTAGTTAATGATATTTTAGAATTATCGAAAGTGCAAAATGATAAATATATGTATAATTATGAAGAATATGATTTAGTTAAAGAAATTAAAAAAATTATCAAACGTTATTCCGTCATCGAATATTTAGAAAGTTATAATTTCATTTTAGAATTACCAAAAAAAGCGCTTGTCAAAGCTGATAAGAATAAAATAAATCAAGTTATTTATAATTTAATTAATAATGCTATAAACTATACCGGCAAAGATAAAACAGTTAAAATTAAAGTAACTAAAGAGCCTGATGATTATTTAGTGGAAATAATTGATACTGGTAAGGGAATAAAAAGTGCTGAATTACCATACATTTGGGATAAATATTATAAAAATGATAAGAATCACCAACGGGATGTGGTTAGTACTGGTCTTGGCTTATCCATAGTCAAAGAAATTCTTAGTAAACATAATTTTGAATATGGAGTTACTAGTAAAATAAATCATGGCTCAACTTTCTATTTTCGCATAAAACTTTAAAATTTCGTTTAATTAACACAAAATACACATAATTATTTAGTAAGATTAATATGTAAGGAGGAGTGATAAATAAATCATAAACTAAAACATACTTAAAAAAACTCACACTATACAAATTTTAAAAGGAACTTACTCGCGTTCCTTTTTTTATCTTAATACATTAATAATTGCTGGTAAAATTTGTTTCTTTCGTGAAACCATCCCTTTTAAAAAGCTTCCTTGTTCTATTTTACTATTAAAAGCCTCTTCTAAAATATTTTTTGCATTATCATTATAAATTATATATGAACCATTTTTAAAAATATCGGTAATTACAAACAACAAAATATCATATTCTTTGTTACGAGCCTCTCTATTTAAATATCTAATATAACTATTTTTTTGTTTTAAAATAGCTTTGGAATTTAAAGTAGTGATAACTGAAATCGCAATTACTTTTTTATCTATATTAAAACTTTTAAAATCAGTATAAATAATCTCTTTTAAAGACTTAGATTTAATCGCATCATTAGCTTTGAACATTTCAATAGCTAATTTTTCTGGATCGATATTAGTAATACTAACTAAATTTTTAAGGACTTCTTCATCAGTTTTAGTAGTTGTAGGACTTTTTAATAAAAGTGTATCAGAAATTAATCCTGCTAATAACAATGCAGCAATATCTTCTGGTATCCGTACTTTATTTTCTTTAAATAATTCATAAACAATTGTACAAGTACTACCTACAGTCATATTCCGAAAATTAATAGGTTCCATTGTTCCTAATGTTCCTAATTTATGATGGTCTACAATTGCTAATATTTTAGCTTCATCTAATCCTTCAACACTTTGACTCATTTCATTATGATCGACCAAAATAACTTTTTTCGGATTAATATCTCTTAAATCTGACAATTTAATAAGTCCCAAACATTTTTTATTTTTATCGATAACCGGATAATAGCTGTGTCTTGTTTTGTTAATTATATCATTGAAATCAGTTATATCTAAACTTTCATTAACAGTTACTAAATCTTTCGTATAACGATAATTTTCTATATAATTAGAAAAACCAATTTTTAATAAAGTTTCATAAGAAGATTTATTAGTATAAATAACATTAACTGAATTTTTTTTAGCTATTTCGATATGTTCTTCTTTAATTTTATTTCCGGAAGTCACGACAATTAATTTAACCCCAATTTTAACTGCATCTTCAATAACTGAATGACGATCTCCCACGATTAAAATCGTATTTTTATTTAATATATCACTATTATGCAAAGCCGTACTACTTATTCCAACATTAGTTATCTCACCCATAATTTCTTCCTGAAAATTTAATATTTCTTTGCCATCGATAACCTCTAAAATATGCTGAAAATTAGTCTTTAAAATTTTGTTATCTCCCAATATTTCATTTTTAGCAATATCCTTCATCGCAAAAGCTCCTAAGAAGTTATCATCTTTATCAACTACCGGAATAGTACTCATATCAATATTTTGCATTTTAAAGAAAGCTTGATATACTGATTCTTTATTACTTACTTTAAAATCTTTATGATAATTAACATCTTTTATTTGTAATTTAACATCATTTAAAATTTTTGGTACTGCAACTTTAAATTTTTTCAAAACATATTTTGTTTCTTCATTTATATCTGATAATATTCTTGCCTCAGTATTATCTCCTAATTGATTTCGTAAATAAGATAAACCAATCGCACTACATACACTATCAGTATCAGGATTTTTATGTCCAAAAATATAAACTAACTCCATTTGTATCACCCTAGTATAATGATTATAACATACCGCGAACTATGTCCGCAACCTAACCACAAAAAAACTCCAAGAAAATCTTGGGTTTTTTTGTACAA
>CANQTA010000009.1 GCA_947626655.1 uncultured Bacilli bacterium | reverse complement strand
CATATGTTGTTCCTTTATTGACATTATTACTTAACTCTACTAAATCTTCAATATAATATATCCGATATGGATTGGTTTCTGTTCCTATTTCTGTTACTGTTACGGTCTCTGTTATTTCATTACTTATATGTCCAACTTTATCTACTGCATACATATTTATTGTATAAGTAGCTTTACTATTTCCTTTACTAAATATTACTTCATATGTTAATTCAGTACTATCTTTGCATGTATAATCACTATCTGGACTTATCTTATAACACCATTTATCTATTCCACTTCCAGTTTCAATGGCATCACTATCTATTATTATTTCATTTGTTTCTTGTCTTAAACTGACATTTTGGACTTTACTATTTTTTATCTTTATCTCTGGTGGGATAGTATCTACTGTTGTACTCATGTTTCTACTTGCTGATATATTTCCGGCTTTATCTTTTATGAAAGCATATAAAGTATATTTACCCTCATCTTTAAAATTATATGTTCCATCAATATTGGTACTATTATCTACTTCTATCCAATTTTCACATGTTAATGCATCATCTTCAGTAGTTATACAATAACTTACTATATCTTCATCATCACTTGTTATACTAAGAGGTGCTTCTTTTGTTGTAGTATATTCTTTATTTTCATTTATTGCAAAAGTTTTAATATCGGGAATCTTTTCATCTAAATCAAAGTAAAAAGTACAAAAGACGGTTTTATCACTTGTTACGGTTATACTATTGTCTTCATTTACTCTGACTATACTGGTATGATCTATCTTTTCATTATTACTATCAACACAATAACTTTTAGATTCATTATATAGATATTTCAATCTTTCAGGAAAATGATCTTCATTATACTCTTCATACACTCCATCTTTCCCCACATACATGGCAAACAGTTTCCTATTTATTTTATTGTTTAGTCTTTCTTCTTTAACTGCAAATACATCACTATTATTATTGGGTATAAGTATTATTATTGTTGATACTAATAGTATCAACAAACTAAAATATTTTAGTTTGTTGATACTATTAGTATCAACAAACTAAAATATTTTAGTTTGGTTTTCATCCTCTTCATCCTTTTCTTTAACACTTTTATTATTTATTTCTTATATTAATTATAATCAATATTCGTTTATATTTCAACACTTTCATTTATAAATTAATTTTTTATTTACAAAGAAAAAAGTAACAAGTATTATTACTCATTACCTTCTAAGTTATAGTTAAGTGTTGGATAACCTCCACTTCCTAATATCCATTGTTCTAATTTATAATTACTTAATTCTGAATCTATACTTCCTAAATCAATATTATTTATATTACTATTTAATGTATCTACAAAAATTTGTGATTTTATTTCATTTTCATTCATACTTTTTGTATCTATTGATAAATTTGAGCCATTAGATGAAACATTACTTCCGTTTACTCCGGTTAAATAATATGCATTTTTTACATCTACTGTTCCTGTAGTTGTAGATCTTAATATTCCATATTTAGTCGTACCTTCTAAATTTCCTAAATTGTAAACATTATTTATTGTTATATTACAAGAAGAAATGACGTCTGCTATACCAGATGAAAAATTATTTGAAGATAAATGTCCTAAATTATATGAATTTATTACATATGATTTAGTAGAATTAGTTCCAGTATCATTATTTATAAAACCTATAAGTCCTATATCACGTATACTATTATTTATATTATTTCTAATTATATTTCCAGTATTATAAGAGTTTATTATATAAACGTTTTGACTATCCCAAAATCCAGAAGATAATCCTCCAAAAATTAATCCTGCTGAAAAACCAATTTCACTAAGAATTAAATTACCAGTATTATAACATTTATTCATAATTAACTTAGCAACAGTACTTTCTCCTAATATACCCCCTACATGAGTTCCTCCTTTTATATCACTGGTATTATAACTATTTTCTATTGTAAGCATAGAGTAATTTTGTGCTCTTCCTACTAATCCTCCGGCATAAACTCTCTTCGATCCAGTTGAAATAATTATTATTCCTTCGCTTTCATTTGTTTTTTCTATTTCATTTGAACTTTCTTCTATTGTAAGAGTACCAACCATAAGCCCCATTAAACCTCCTATATAAGCGACATTTGTTGATTCATTATTTTCTATCTTTATTTGACCATAATTGTGTGAATTGTTTATTTCTACAAGAATAGAAGAATTGTCTGTTCCTCCAACTATTCCTCCCACTCTTTCTCCATTTTTTATGGTTCCATAATTTTGACAATTTTCTATTGTCATTTTTTTATCCATAACCCAACCTATTATGCCTCCATTATTTCTGCCTTCTGTTATTGAACCTCGATTTATTAAATCTTTTAGTATATAGGTACCATTAGCATCTGATGTTGATCCTATTATCCCTCCTGTTGATCCTGTTGTTACTTCACTTTCCATATTTACTGTTCCTTCTATATTTTGAATTGTACTATCTCCATATACTCTTCCTACTATTCCTCCCATATTGGCATTTGCAGTTGTAATTACATTCCCAGTTAATTTTAAATTTTTTATTGTTGAATTACTTATCTTTCCAAATAAACCAACACTTTTGGATGCTATATTATTTTTGATATATAAATTTGAAATAGTATTTTCATTTCCATCAAAAGTTCCATTAAATGATATATTCTCTGAACCGGTTGCATATCCTATTGGTGTAAATCCTGTTCCTTCGGGATTAGTTAATTCATCCATTAAGGTTGTTGTTCCACCTACACCATTAATATCTCCATAATCTGTTCTGTCATATTTTTTATAACTACTTTCTTTTTTGAAATCTAAATCTCTTTCTAAAGTAAAATATACTCTGTCATATGTTTCACCATTATTTACTTTGTTACTTAAATCTACTAAATCTTCGATATATTGGATTTTATATGGTTCATCTTCTGTTCCTAAATCAAAATATAAATAACAATAAGCTGTTATTCCTGTATCTACTGTAGCTATATGTGTTTCATCATCATAAGTTAATATTTCTTCTTCTATTTTATTGCCATCACCATCTATACATCCTGACATTTTGGCATTAAATCTTAAATTTGTTGGCCAAGCAGTATCTGCACTTTCAACATAAGTATAAGTACCATCTTCTTGCTTAGTTTCATAATACATAGCAAACATATTTTTATTTACTATATTTTTTAATTTTACTTCATCTAAGATTACTTTTTCTCTCTTAGAAAATATTACATTTGATAATATAATTGTTAATACTAATAGTATTAACAAACTAAAATATTTTAGTTTGTTAATACTAATAGTATTAACAAACTAAAATATTTTAGTTTGGCTTTCATCCTCTTCATCCTTTTCTTTAACACTTATTATTTATTTCTTACATTAATTATAATCAATATTTCTTTATATTTCAACATTTCATTTGTAAATTAATTTTTTATTTACAGCAGAAAAAAAGAAAGTAATAAAACTTTCTAACGTAGTGATCTTTTAAAATCTTTAAATTCTGGTTCATTTTCTAAATCAGTATTTCTTAATTCTTCTAATAATTCTCTTTGCGTTTTGGATAATTTAGTTGGAATAATAACATTAACTACTACATACATATCTCCTGGTACTTTACTATTTAATCCTTTTATACCTTTACCTTTTAATTTTAATTTAGTATAATTTTGTGTTCCAGGTTTAATTTCAATATAACCATTACCAGTCAAAGTAGGTATTTCTTTTTTACATCCTAATATCGCATCCGTAATTGTAATTGGTACTTCCAAATAAATATCATCATCTTGTCTTTCAAAATATTTATGTTCAGCAACTTCAAATTCTAAATAGATATCACCATTTGGTCCCCCATTAACACCAGCACCGCCTTTACCAGATAATCGTAATTGATTACCAGTATCTATTCCGGCTGGAACGGTAATTGTTAAAGTCTTATTTTCTTTAATTTGCCCAGTACCATGACATTCACTACAATATTCTTCATAAATCTTTCCAGCCCCTTCACATTCCGGACAAGTCTTTTGCGTTTGAATAATTCCAAAAATACTTCTAGCTTCTTCTCTAATAATTCCGCGTCCACCACAAGTAGGACAAGTTCTTTCACCAGTTCCCCCTTTACCATGACATTTGGAACAATTTTCAGTTACGGTAACTCTTATATCTTTTTTACAACCATTAACAGCTTCATCAAAAGTTAACCGCATTTTCATCAATAAATCTTCACCCCGACGAGCCCGATTTTGGGAACGACTACTACTTCTGCCAAAACCTCCAAATGATGAAAAATCATGAAAGCCACCACCAAAAATATTAGATATAATATCGTCTAAATCAATATCACCCATATCAAAGCCAGCACCACCACCATTAGCTCCTTCAAAAGCTGCATGCCCATATTGATCATATTGACTTCTTTTTGTTTTATCGGATAAAACTTGATAAGCTTCGCCTATCTCTTTGAATTTTTCAGCTGCTCCAGGTTCTTTATTAACATCGGGATGATATTTTTTGGCTAAAACACGGAATGCTCTTTTAATTTCTTCATCAGTCGCATTTTTAGAAACTCCTAAAACTTCATAATAATCTTTTTTACTTGCCATCTTCTTCACTTCCTAATAATTCTCGATATTCTTTTATTAAATCTTTCATAAATCCTAGTGCTTCATCAATAACCTTAGCATTAGTCATATCAACTCCAGCTACTTTTAAGGAATCAATTGGATTTTTAGTACAACCAAGTTGTAAAAATTCTAAATATTTATCTCTTACTTTTTTATCACCAGCATAAATTTTATTAGCTAAATATACTGCGGCAGCAAACCCCGTTGCATATTGATAGACATAAAAATTCATATAAAAATGTGGTATTCTTTCCCATTCATATTTAATCTCATCGTCTATTATCACTTTATTACCAAAATATAATTTATTTAAATCATAATATTTATCACACATATTTTGATAAGTTAAAACATTACCAGCTTCTGTAAACTCATGAATAAATAATTCAAATTCCGCAAACATAGTTTGCCTATAAATAGTTGATTTAAACTTTTGTAATAAATCATCAATAATTCTTAATTTTTCGCCCTTGTCTTGGCTATTATCAAGTAAATAACGACATAACAAAATTTCATTAACTTGACTAGCCACTTCTGCTACAAAAATACTATAGTTATAATCTTCATAACTTTGATACTTACAAGCATAATAGTAATGCATCGCATGACCAAGTTCATGAGCTAAAGTTGATACATCATTAAGTTTTCCTTCATAACTAAGTAAAACATATGGATGAACACTATAACAAGCTGTACAATAAGCTCCCCCTCTTTTACCTTCATTATTTACAGAATCAATCCAACCATCTGTAAAAGCTGACGTTATTACTTCCTTATAGTTATCTCCTAAAGGCGCCACAGCTTTTAATACTAAATCTTTTGCTTCTTCAAACGAATAAGAAGTATCATCTTTTAGGGGAACATCAGCATAAGTATCATAAAGATGAAGTTGATCTAATTTTAACATTTTTTTCTTTAAATCCCAATATTCATAAATAATTTCTAAATTATGATGAACACATTCAATTAAATTATGATAAACTTGGGGATCAATTTCATTACTAAACAAAGCAGCTTCTAAACTATTATTAAATTTATGAAGATTGGCACTAGTCACATCTTTTTCAACTTGACATCTTAAAATAACAGCTAAAGTATTTTTAAAATCACCATAAGTTTTATAAAGAGATAAAAAAGCTTGTTTTCTTACTTCACGATTAGGGTGTCTTAAATAAACTGAATAATTACTTTCTGTTAGTTCTACTTCTTTACCATCAACAATAATATTACTAAATTTTAAATCACTATCCGTTAAAGTCCCCATAATTTCATCAGGAGCTGACATCAATTTAGCATAACTAGATAAAGCTTTTTCAACTTCACCACTTAAAATATGTTCTTTATGCCGATAAATATCTTTTAATAATCTAGTATATTCCTTCAAATTAACATTGGTTTTTAAATATTTTTCTATAACTTTAAAATCACTTTTTAATAACTCAGGAACAATAAAAGCGGTTGCTTGCAAATATTTAGTATAAACATTTTGAATCTTCCCAAACAATTCTTGATAATAAACATCTTTAGTATCAGCATCATTATTAATATGTCCATATATATATAATCTTTCTAAATGCATACCAACTTCTTTATCTAAATTTAATAAATCTAATAAAGTTGTTGCACTATCCAAAATATGATTTTCATATTTAGCATATTCTTTAATTTTATTCTCTAAATTGGTAATTTCGGCCATTACTTCTTCCTGACTTGCATAAAGATGTTTAGTATTCCATTTATAAGTATTTTCAAACTCACTACGTTTTTTTGCCATAAAAAATCCTTTCTAACAAAGTTAAGGCTCTAGTTAGCTAGAGCCACATACTTTTTATTTTTCTTCAAACTTAGCTTCTTCAACACCATCGCCTTTATTTTCACTAGCGTTAGCATTATTTTCAGCATTTGCATTATTTGCATTAACATTTTGATATACTTTAGCAGCTAAATCCATGGCTGTCTTCGAAAGTTCTTCTGTTTTTTCTTTAATTTTATCAATATCACTACCAGATAATAATTCTTTTAATTCTTTAACTAAGCCTTCTGCTTTTTCTTTATCTTTAGCATCTACTTTATCGCCTAAATCTTCTAAAGCTTTTTCAGTTTGGAAAACCATCGCATCGGCATTATTTCTAATTTCAGCTTCTTCTTTTCGTTTTTCATCAGCTTCTTTATTAGCTTCAGCTTCTTTGACCATTTTATCTATTTCTTCATCAGAAAGGTTAGTACTTGAAGTAATAGTAATAGATTGTTCTTTACCAGTTCCTAAATCTTTAGCTTTAACATTAACAATTCCATTAGCATCAATATCAAAAGTAACTTCGATTTGTGGAACTCCTCTTTTAGCTGGTGGCAAATTAGTAAGTTGGAAATTACCTAGAGTTTTATTATCATAAGCCATTGGTCTTTCACCTTGTAGTACATGAATATCTACGGCTGGTTGGTTATCAACAGCTGTACTAAATACTTGACTTTTACTTGTTGGAATAGTAGTATTTCTTGGAATTAAAACTGTCATAACATTACCAAGAGTTTCAATCCCAAGGGAAAGTGGTGTTACATCAAGTAAAACAATATCATCAACTTCACCAGTTAAAACTCCACCTTGAATAGCTGCCCCCATTGCTACTACTTCATCAGGATTTACTCCTTTATTAGGTTCTTGACCAAGTTCTTTTTTAACAAGTTCTTGGATATATGGAATACGAGTAGATCCACCAACTAAAATAACTTTGTCGATATCTTTGTTAGTAAGTTTCGCATCTTTAAGAGCTTTTCTAACTGGTTCAAGTGTTGAATCAAATAAATCACGACATAAATCTTCAAATTTAGCTTTTGATAAAGTAACATCCATATGTAATGGTTCTTTATCTTCATTTTGGGCAATAAATGGTAAACTTATTTGAGCATTAGTCATACCAGATAAATCTTTTTTAGCTTTTTCAGCAGCATCTTTAATTCTTTGCATAGCCATCTTATCTTTAGCTAAATCAATACTATGTTCTTTTTTAAATTCTGAAACTAAATAATCCATAATCCGAGCATCAAAGTCATCACCACCCAAACGGTTATTACCACTTGTAGCTTTAACTTCAAATACACCATCTCCAAGTTCCAAAATAGAAACATCGAATGTACCACCACCTAAGTCATAAACTAAAATAGTTTGTAACTTATCTTGTTTATCTAAGCCATATGCTAAAGCAGCTGCAGTTGGTTCATTAATAATTCTTTCTACTTCTAAGCCAGCAATTTTACCAGCATTTTTAGTCGCTTGTCTTTCAGCATCATTAAAGTAAGCTGGAACAGTTATAACTGCTTTAGTAACTTTTTCTCCTAAATAACTCTCGGCATCTTTTTTTAGTTTAGCAAGTATCTTAGCACTAATTTCTTCTGGTGTATATTTACGTCCATTAGCCTCCACTTTTTCACTAGTTCCCATTTTTCTTTTTATTGAAGAAATAGTATTTTTGACATTGGTTACTGCTTGTCTTTTAGCAGTTTCACCAACTAACTCATCATCACCTTTAAAGGCTACTACTGATGGAGTTGTTCTATTTCCCTCACTATTAGGAATAACTTTTGGTTCTCCTCCTTCTAGGACAGCAACACAACTATTAGTTGTTCCTAAATCTATACCTATAATTTTACTCATAATTAATCATCCTTTCTTTAAATCATTCTTATAGTAACTTATAGTTTTTTTATTCGCTTACCTTAACCATAGCAACACGAATAACTTTATCTTTATATGTATATCCTTTTTGCATCACATCAACCACTTTATTAGGTTCTAATCCCTCTTCATGATAGGTTAAGACTGCTTCCATTGTATTAGGATCAAAATCTTTATCTAAACACTCTATTTCTTTAACATCTAAATCATTTAAGATATTTAAAAGATTACCATAAATCATTTTAAAACCACTTAAGAATTTAGATAATTCATCAGATAAATTACTATCATCTAAGGAAATAGCTCTTTCAAAATTATCAACAATCGTGAGTATTTTTTCAATCAAGTCTTCCCCTTCATATTTATATATTCTAGCTATTTCATCTTCATATCTTTTACGCATGTTTTGCATCTCAGCACTAATTCTTAATAATTTATCATTTAAAGCCATTTTTTCTTCTTGTAATTTAGCTATTTCTTCATGACATTTTTTATCTTTCTTTTTCTCTTTCACTTTAGGAGTTTCTAAAGTTTCCACTTTTTCTTCTTCCTTATTTTCCATTTCTTCCCTCCAGTCCATCTACTAAGTAATTAAGAAGTGAAACAACTCTCTCATATTGCATTCTTTTAGGACCAATAATAGCAATTGTTCCTTCTTCACCACCTGTTTTATATTTTCTCTTAATGACTGTAACATTATCATCGAATTTCGAATCTTTACCAATATAAATTTGTAATTCATCATTATTATCAATTTTACTAACCATTTCTTTAAATGACTCATCTTCTAATTTATTGGCGATTCTTTTAATATCCTTTGCCTCTTCATATTCCGGCTCTTTCAGTAAATTAACTCGACCTGATACATGAATATTGGTATTATGAAGTAAAAAATCATTAAAAGCATCATAGAAAATATTATAGACGGTTTCGTAATCTTTAACTTTTTTAGCTATAACTGGTTTTATTTCAAACTCTAGCTTTTCTGATACTTTATTAATCGGAGTTCCTACTAACATTTTATTAATCATATCACCAGTCTTAACAATTTCCTTAATATCTGGATTACCTGCTAAGATAAATTGCTTATTTTCAACAACCCCTTTATCAGTACAAACTACCGCGATAACTTTATTATCATCTAAAGCAATAATATTAATTTGCTTTAATAAATTATCATCACTACTCTTACCTAAAACAACCGAAGTATAATTAGTTAAATCACTAATAATTTCTAAACATTGAGCAACGGCATCACTAACTACTAGTTCATTATTTTGAAAAATAGTTTGTAATTTTAGCATATCTTCGCCAGTTAAATCTTTGGCTTGCATTAAATTCTCTACATAGTAATGATAACCCTTTTCACTGGGTACCCGTCCACTAGAAATATGATTTTTTTCAATATAGCCTAACTTTTCTAAAATTGCCATTTCATTTCTAATCGTAGCACTAGAGCATTTTAACTTTTTACATAAAGATTTACTACCTACTGGTTTAACCGTCTTGACATATCCTTCTACTATTTCTTTTAATAAAGATTTTTTTCTTTCATCCATTAACATTACATCACCACGCATTTAGCACTCTTTCTCTCAAAATGCTAAATCTATTATAATATTATGCTTAGCACTTGTCAATATATGAGTGCTAATTTTTTTAAAAAATTTTTTTCTAGCTTGAGGAACCAAAAAAAGACACCTACAATATATTATTATAGGTGATTCTTATGCCAAGAAGAAATAATCCTACATTTTATATTTTATGTGCCATTGGTTTATGTATATTAATATTCTATCAATTAATAATCACTTTTATTTTACCGTTTAGATACAATATTTTTATTCTTTTCGTCGAAATATTTTTACTCATTCTCTGTATCAGTCGCATAGTATGGTTTTAAAAATGCTTCAGTTTTATAAATATAATCTAATTTTTGACGCATATCTTTACAAGCATTAAATTCGGAATTTTTGTGTTTATTAAAATCAATTTCTGGCACTAAAGAAATTAAAATAAAGAATAATTTTTGTTCACTAGCTGTTAAACTAGTAATAGCTAAATAACGATTATAGATAGTTGCAAATTCTAATTCCCAAAAATTATTTTGATACAATTTAACCAAATCTAAAACTGGAGTATCAAATTTAGCTTGATCCCAACTGATTAAATAATCGCGATTGGCACTTTTTAAGTAATGTTCTAAACTCAAATTATTATGAATAAGCGATATTCGCTCACTTTTTTTATCTTTAACCATACTATACCAATCATCGAGTTCTCTTTCCGTAAATGCCAGAGCAGCTTTAATTTTCGAATAATTACGCGTAAACTCATACTCACTCGGTGCCATATAAATACTTTTTAAAAATAAATCATAATACCTTAAATAATAATCTTTTAAATATAAGATATTATTTTTAATATTTTCATAAATTTCTTTATAAGTTTCTTCCGATACTTCTTTATTAAAAGAAGTTTTAGAGTGTAACAATGCTACCACATTTATTAAATCTTCACTCTTAGTTGGATTAATTATTCCATCTTCCTCCAAATATTCATAAACATAATTGTCATCACGACTACCAGCATAAATAGTTGGAAAATAATTAAAATCACGAGTTCTTAAATAATTAAAAATGCCCGGTAAATCTTTATTAGGTGGTTTTTTCTTAACAACAAAATTACCAGATGTTGTTTCTAAAATTGTGCAATTACCTTTAATAGTATAACGAAAAGGTTTATATAAGGATTTTAAAGATTCAATTTTATTCATCACATTTCGGAATTAATATTTTATCACCCGTATTTAAATTATCAATAGTATTATATTCACTAATTAAAGTTGTAGGAACACTATACAAAGCACTAATTGATTCTATAGTTTCATTTTCTTTAACTATATGAACATGATAAGTTACAAAAGTATCATCACTTGATTTGATAGTTTCCATAATTGTTTTTTCTTCTTCGGCAGTTAATCTTTCTTTGGTTTCTGTACTTTCTGCTTCTTTTTCATCTTCTTTTGCTTCTTCTTTTTTAGCAGCAGCATCTTCTCTTTCCGAATTATCCTCAATAGTTAATGTATAGGTAGGTTTTGTTAATTCTTCGCTAGGCTCTTCTACTACTTTTACACTTTCCTTTGAAGTTTCTTCTTTTTCATTATTATCTAAAAAATTATCAATAAAAGCTAACTCACTTTCTAATTCACTCTCATCAACTCTGGTAAATAATTCCTCTTCTTCTTTTTCATCAGCACTCAAAGAATATTCAATATTCACCTTCAAAGCTTTATGATCAACAATATCATAAGAAAAATCTTCAATATTAAATTCTAAAGTATCTTCTTTAATACGATCTGATATTTCCACTGTAAAAGGTAAAGTATATTTAAATGGTTCTTTATTGACACTTACTTCATGGGCCTTATATTCACCACTTATATAAAAATTACCCAATACTACACCACCTGAAACATTAAAATCATGCTCTAAAGACATTTTAGTGACTTCCGATATATTGGTTTTAAAATCAATGGTACTTTCAAAAGGTATTTTAATAAACATATTATTCATCTCCTAAAAAATAATATGTATTAGAAAAAAATAATATAACTTATGCTATATTATTTTCAGAATTTTTAGAAGCAAAAACATCATTATAAATAGTTTCATAATTACTTACTAATTTAATTTCTATTTTTTCTAAAATAGGTAGAGGAATATTAGCTAATTCACTCTCATTAGTCGCAGGAATATAGACTTTTTTTATGCCAGCATTATAGGCCGCGATTAGCTTTTCCTTTAAACCACCAATTCGTAAAATATTGCCTTTTAAAGATATTTCACCAGTAAAAGCTACTTCTTCACTTACCGGAACATCTAACAACTTTGAAAGCAAAGCGGTTGTAATAGCCACCCCACATGATGGTCCTTCTTTTTTAGTAGCGCCATCTAAGAGATGAATATGAATAGTATGATTATAAAATACGGTATTACTAACATAACCTTGTTCTTTAATATATGAAATAGCAACTTGAATACTTTCTTTTAAAACAGATCCCAAAGAACCAGTTACAATAATTTTTTCTTCACCATTATAAATACTAGCTTCGCATCTTAAAGATGTTCCCCCAATATCTGTATAAGCTAAAGCATTAACAATCCCCGAAGTCGTTATCTTGGTATTTTCTAATTCAACCACATCATCTTTTAAATATTTACTTAAATCAGTTGTTGTTACTGTTAAAGACTCATTTTTACTAGTTATGACTTTAGTTACTAAAGTTCTTAAAACACGGGCTAAATTGCGCACTCCTGCCTCTTTCGTATAATTATTAATTAAATATATCAAAGTTTCATCTTTCATAACTAATTTTTTGGACATTTTAAAATCATCATAAATTTTTGGTAACAAATATTTTTTGGCCATATCTAATTTTTCAAAAACTGTATAACTAGATAATTCAATTACTTCTAAACGATCATATAATGTATAGGGAATATTATCTTTACTATTAGCTGTTAAAATAAACAAAACGTGACTTAAATCAAAAGGTTCTTCAATGTAATTATCAATAAAATTTTTATTTTGATTACTGTCTAAAATATCTAACAAAGTACTAGCGGGATCTCCTTTATAATCTTTCACCATTTTATCTACTTCATCAATTAAAATAACTGGATTATTAGTATTACATTTTCGTAAAGCTTGAATAATTTTACCAGGAAGACTACCTAAGTAGGTCCGTCTTGAGCCAACTAGTTCAGTCGCATCATTTAATCCCCCGACACTTATTTTAGCAAATTCTCTATTTAAAGATAAAGCGATACTTTCCGTAATAGTTGTTTTACCAACTCCAGGTGGCCCCACTAAACATATAATAGGACTACTAATATCAGGATTAATATTTTTGATGTTGACATAATCTTCAATACGATTTTTAATACTTTCTAAACCATAGTGGCTTTTATTTAAACTAGCTAAAACATTTTTAGCATTAAGATTTTCTTTGCTTTCTAAATGCCATGGCAAATTTAGTATCCAATCTAAGTAACTTCTTAAGACACTTATTTCAGGTGATGATTCTGGCATACATTCTAACTTTTTAATTTCATTGTGAATTTTTTGTTCTGTCTTACTATCCAAATGTAAATTATTTAACAATTCATTATATTCTAAAATATCATTTTTGGTATTATAACCTAAAGTTTTTTCGATTTCTTTTAATTTTTCTTTTAAATAAAATTCTTCTTGTTCATTAGACAATTTAATTTCGACACTATGTTCAATTTTTTCATCTAACTTTTGATATTTTATTTCCATTTTAATATCTCTAATTAAAGATAAAGCACGCTTTTCACTATTTATTTCTTGCATATATGCTTGTTTTTGAATAGTTTTAAGTGGCAAAAATGAAGTAACCACATCGGTTAAAAAACTTAAATCATTATTTTCTTCAATAGTTTTTAAAATACTATTCGAAACACTTGGATTACTATCAATAAATTCTTTTAATATGTCTTTTAATTTATTTTTAATAACTTCTTCCCCTGTAACTTCAAATTTAGGTAAAACAATATCGGTAACATAAGACGCTAAAATATCTTGACTAAAAGATTCATATTCTAATACTCTAACTCTTTTTTCACCTCTTAAAGTAAGCCGTAAATTACCATTAGGTAAATCAATTTTACTTTTAATAACAGCAATGACTCCCACTTTTGGTAAATCATCAACTGAAGAAGTTCCCATATTAAGGGGTGAAACAATTAAAACCCGATCATTATATTTTTTCGAACTTATTTTTATTATTTTTTTACTATTTTCATCTTTTAACTCAAGTTTTATTTCTTGAAAAGGCAAAATAACTAAATCTTTTAAGAGCATAACTAGTAGTGGATATTCCATTATTTTGCACCTCCAAAATCTAAATTTTATTATAATGAAATTTTCAGTTTTTGTAAAGGATAATGGGAATTTTTTTACTAAAAAAAAGAAGAAAATTTATATGGTAGATTTTGAAATATTATTTTGCAATTTTATTATTTCTTCTTTACTTAAGTTAGTTGTTTTAACTATAGTTTCCATTGGAATATGTTCTTTTAACATATTTTTAGCAACTAAATTAATGCCTTCATTTCTGGCATAACGTTCTCTGGCTTCTTGAATCATTTTGGCTTCTTCTTCATAAGATACTAATCTTGTTATACTATCATCATCATTGATTACAAACATTTTTTCCTCGACCTCCCTTACTAATTTATCTTGCTTACTTAATTTTTCTATTTCTTCTTTACTAGCACTTAACATTACTAAATAGATATGTTCTAAATCCCCTTGGATATTTTTATCATACCACATTCTTTTATATTCTACAAGATTGACATTGATTATCCGAATGTCTTCACTATATACCCCACCATTTATTCTATCTATTAACATATAATCTTCTTTTAAATGACCAATATCATTATAATTTAAATTGATTTGGATTATTTTATTATCTTCTAATAATTTACCTTTCTTTGCTATTTGACTACACAAAGTAGCTAAATAGATAATATTTCTTTTCTTTATTATTTCATCAAAACAAGGATTTACTTCCACATTTATTGTTTCATGATTTTCCGTTTCTACTACAACATCTAAGACATTTAATTTCATCCCCATATTTAGAATTGGTAATTCAGTTGGTTTTACTATTTTAATAGTTATTTTTTCTTCTAAAATATCACTAATTATTTTTTCTAATAATTCATTATTATCATTTAACATAATTGTCTTAAACATTCGATCATTATTCAAAGTATAAAATTTTTTACGCATTATCTTCTTCTCTCTTTCTCGAGTTACTTATTTTAGCTTTTATTTTACTACTTGCAATACTTTCGACAAATGATGTCAAAACTTCTTATTTTTCGACATTTAAAAAGATGAGCTTGTCACACATCTTCTTTTTCACAAATTAATTATTTGTTTTATTACATAAACTTATTATATTTCTTTAAATGAATTAACATGGTAATACCTGCTATTCCAATAACACTAATTAGTATTATTGGCAATGACATACCTGTTTTAGGATTTTCAATAGTTCCACACATGGCGTTATAAACATTTTCATCAACGACGTTACCTTCATTATCATAGAATAATTCACCAACTTTAACACAGTTATTAACTTCGCATTGTTGCTTATAAGTGATTTCATCTACTATATCGCCATTAGCACCATAGATGGTACCATCTTGTAATATTTCACATTTTAAAGTTTCACATTCTTTTTTATAATTAAGAGCATCGACTACATTACCTTTGCTATCAAAATGAGTTCCATCCGGAAATATGCGACAAACATTAGTTAAACACTCTTTTTCATAAGTCATATTATTAACTATTGAACCATTTTTACCATAAATTGTACCATCTTCTAGGATTTCACAAGAATGAGTTTTACATTCTTTTTCATAAGTTAATTTATCAATTTCAACCCCTTTTTTATTAAAATAAATATCTGGTTCAATTACTTCACAATAATGTTTAACACAATAACGATTATAATTAGCCTCAGTTGTAACATTACCATCTATATCATAATAAACATCCTCTACTTTTTCACAATAATGATGTTCTAAACATTTAGCTTCATAATCTTCCTTAGTTGTTTCTTTGCCTTGTTCATCGAAATAGTATTGTTGACCTTCATTTTCTAATATTCCACATTTAGGAGCTTCACAAACTTTTTTAAATTCAAATTCCGTCACAATATTCCCATTAGAATCATAATATTTATTATTTTCAAAAACGCAATTTCTTTCAATCTTTTTAAAATCATAGCGATAAGATAAATTACATATTTCAGATGGTCTTACTTTTTTAAAAGTTACTTCACCAACGACATGTTCACCAACACTAAAACTAGATTCTTCACTTTCAAAAGTTAAAACTCGTTCAGTTTTTTGAGTATTTTTCCAACCTGCTTCTAATTTAATTGAATCAGCATCTAAAACTAAATTTTCTAAAGTTGTAAAGGTAACATCAATAGCATTATAATTGGCTGCAGTATCTTTAACCGTAAAAGTTATTTTACAAGTTTTTGTAGCAATGCCTTCCGGACTAGTTACTTCTTCCCCACATTTTAACCAATCTTTAGAAGTTGAAGAATCAATATCGGCTTTAGTTATAGGACTAGCCATAAAAAATACACCCAAGCTAAAACAAATAATACTAAATATTTTTTTTAAATCACGCATTTATAACCCACTACTTTCTATAATAGAATTATAAAACGTTTTAAAAACATAATCAATATTAAATAATAATTTTAATTAATCTTCGTAAGTAAAATTAGTGCTGGAATTTAGGATTTTCTTTAATACTCTGGCTTTTTCATCACCATCTAGAATTTGGGGTTGATAATCATTATAAGCATTGGTACTAGATAAAGAGGCTGGAATAATATTAACTAAAGGCTCAGTTAAAATGCCATCTTCATAATTAAAGGTTATTTGAAAAATCATCGTATCTTTATCACCAGGATTTTTATTACCGCCAAAAACAAAATTTCCTAAAGAATAAACTATATATTTACCATTATATTCTTCAATTCCTTGTAAAACATGAGGATGATGGCCTAATACTAAATCAGCACCTTTATCTATTGCATAATGAGCAATGTTTTCTTGAATATAATTTTGTTGATATTCTCTTTCAATGCCCCAATGAAAAGTATAAATTTTTAAATCACAATTATTTTCGGCAAAATAAAGGCTAGCAGCATCTATATCAGCACAAGCACTTTCTTGACTCCAACCTTGGATGCCACACATGCCAATTTTTTTACCATTAATTTCTTTAATGCTATAAATACCATTACCAAAATATAATAAGGGACTTTCTTTTAAAGTATTTAATGTATCATTATATCCTGCTTCTAAATAATCATAAGTATGATTGTTAGCTAAATTAACAGCTTCTACACTACCATTTATTAAAATATTAGTATAATCACTTGGACCTTTAAAGGTAAACTTCTTTTGGGCTCTAACAGTTGCATCAGTTAATGGAGATTCTAAATTAGCAATTGTTAAATCATCTTTATTCAAAATATCATAAACACCCTTAAAAAAGTAACTATAATCATTATTATTAACTTCTAAAAAATAAGGTAATGAATAGTAATAATCTCCACGATCATCTCTTCCTAAAGTACAATCACCGACAGCACTTATTGTGATACTACTTTTGATGGGTTCTGGAACTTCTTCTGCAATTATTAATAAATCATCATCTACTAATTCTTCTTTTTCATTACTTTTAGCAACATTTTGATTATCTTCTTGACTTTCAATAATACTATTATCTTCTTCCCAACTAATATTCTCCGCCGCTTTTACACAAGATGATGCTGATAGTAATGAAACAATACTTATTACATATGCTAAAATTTTCTTTTTCATAACCATTTCCCCTTAACTGCTTATTTATTATAGCATTATTTCTTTTAGAAGTATAGTTCAATATTTATGAGAGAATTAAAAGTTTTTTATATTTTATTATTTTCAAATTTATTATTTTCAAAATAATTTTAACTTTTATAATGCAAATAAATATATATTTTCTTTATATTTTTCCCTAAATAATTGGTTACCTATATACTGTCCACCAAGATGCTTGTAAAAATTATTAGCAGGATTACCATCTAGACAGCCAATTATTAATTTTTTAATTCCTTGTTTTTTAATATTATTTAAAGCATAATTATATAACAATTTGCCATAGCCATTTCCTTGATATTCTTTTAGAATGTATAAAGAGTGTATTTCGGCAGCATTTGCATATTTATCACTGTCTAAAGTATAATAAATCCAACCAATTATTTTTTCTTTTAATACTAAAACATAATAATTTGGCTGATCATTTATATTATTTTTTAATCTTTCGGCATTTCTACTTTCATTAGCTAATAAGTTTTTTAAAAAATCATCATCTACAATTCCTTGATAAGTAGTATTCCAAACAAGAGCGATGGAATGGGCTAATTCATTTGAATCTTCGATTTTTCTTTTTCTAATTATGGGTTTCAAAATATCATCTCCTAAAAAAAATTTATAATTTTTTAGTAATAAATCATTAATTAACTATAAACTTAATATTTAAATATTTTTATCTAAAGTTCTTACTAATTTTTTTGTTTTGTCATTACCAATTTGATAAGTTGTAGTTTTAACAATAGGATCTTCATCCCACATATACAAACCTTCGAGTTCATAACTTTCTTTAAATGTTGATGATTCTAAATCTATATTTAATGAATTTTTATATTTGCCAAAAGCTATTCCAAATATTTCTTGATAACCACTTATTAATAATTCATAATTTGCTCTGGCTAAGTACCCTCCACTACAATTACTAATTTTTAAGTTTTTATCTTGTTGATATAAAATGGCGATTCTTCTTGAAATCACTTCATAAAAATCTAATAATTCTTTTTTTATTGATTTAAGACCAATAATTTCAGCTAAATCTATTTCAAATAAATATTTATCAATATCTCGACATTGTTCTGGCCATTTATGATTTTTAATTTGATTATTTATATAATTATTCCAAATATTTCTAATTATTTCGGCAGTAATATACTTGCCTACTATTAAAAAAGTATCATCAATGTTAGTGTTTTCATCTATTTTTCTTTTTGGTTGCTTAGCTAGATATTCACAAATAATACTTCTGATTTTGGCAGCAGTTCCTTTAAAATTATCAAATTTACTCATGCCATTATCCATAAAATAAGTATTGATAATGCTTTTATCATAATCACTTAATCTATAATTAGCTTTTATAATATAATTATCAACTTCTCCATTATATATTATATTCATATGAGGAGTAATTTCTTTTTCATGTGTCTTCCAATCTATAATTCTAGACCAATCACTTGCTGATTTTCTTTCAAAAAATCTTTGAAATAATTTTTGACTATCATATAATATATCTTTAACTGGCATTTTACTAGTAAAAAAATATAAAAAATTCATAAATTCATATGTTGAAAATTGGGGTTCATATCCGTTAATAACTTTACATATCATATACTCCACAATTAAATCATCTACGGTAAGTTCATGTTTCAAATTAACCATTTTATATCTTCTCCTTATTGATTATATATTATAATATTTTTTTTAAAATTGAAATACTATTAGAGTAATTTTAGTATATCACTTAAAATATTTGAAGCCGGCATAAAATTCAATTTTTTGAGTTTTTGGTTGATTTTTTTTTTCTTCAATTGCTATAATATTGTTGAAAACAAGGGGATAAGAATAAAAAATTTAAATATTAAAGCAGACATTGGTTGAGATAGATGACAATGTATTTAACTTTTTGATAAATAATGAAGATTTAAAAAAACTTAAAAATATCCTAGATATTGCTAATCATGATTTAAAATAAAAAAAATAATATTAAAATTAGAGGTGAAAAGAATGAGTTGGTATGAACATCCACAAAAAATAAAAAATTGGAATATTGGAATTGATTATGTAATGTTCGTTGATGAAAATGGAAATGGTGGAAAAATCACTGATATATTTAAAAAAATAACTAATAATATTCCTATTAATTTAGATGACAAATATTTTACAATTACAGGCTGCATTTTTGAAAAGGCAAATTATTCAAAAATGAGAAATGATATAAGAAAATTAAAATCGAAATATTGGAATAATGGTTTTTACAATGATACCAAACATAATGATACAAGATATGTTTGTTTCCATTCTAGAGATATTAGAAGACATGACGGTGCGTTTAATGATAGTGTTATCAATCATAGTAATTTTCTTAAAGATTTAAGTGATGTGCTTATAAATATTGATTGCAAGATAATTTCGATAAATATTAATCTTGAAGAATTTATTAGGCAAGGATATTTAGAAAATGTTTATGAAAAAGGTTTTGATTTATTATTAGGAAGATATATTTATGCTACCAAAAATAACAAAAAAGGAATTATAATGTTAGAATCAAGGGGCAAACAAGATGATAAAGAATTATTAAAACACATCTATGACGTTATTCATAACAAAGGAAGAGATAAAATTTCTACCAAAGAGTTAGAAGAAAAAATTGTAGGTGTTTATTTTAATCCCAAATGGTATGGTGGTCATTCTTCTACGTTTTGTGGGTTAGAAATAGCTGATTTATTTTCATATCCAATTCATCAATATATAAAATATAAAAAAGAAAATTTAGCTTTTAATGCGATAAAAGACAAAATAGTATGTTATCCTAAATTTGAAAATAAAGGAATAAAGATTTTTCCAAAAGAAAAAGACGGTTAAAACCATCTTCTCTCGTACGCTATACAACGTACCCCGAAGCATTCGCTTCCATGACTAAATACTAACACAAAGTTTAGCATTTGTCAATTATATTATATGTAAAATGTTTACAAAATATGTACAAAATTTATTTACAAAAATTCTACTCTATTGACACAAAATAGAGGTTAGGTTATACCATTTTCTCGTGCAAATAGCAATAACTTTCTGACAAAACCACTGATAAAACTACTACAAATACAACAAATAATAATTCAAAAGATAAAACTACTAACAATAAAGATACTAGTGATGAAAATCAAAATTTGCCATTAAAAGCTATTTGTAATGACGGAACTATTTCTTATCAAGATGATTCAAGTAAAGATAATTATAGGGGTATGTGCTCTGGACACGATGGAATTAAAGAAAAATTAGATAGAGTAAAATAATAATGGTTAATAAAATATATATTTTATTTAAATTTGCATATAATAGAGTTAGGAAAATCAAAATCATTGATTTTCTATCAAAATTGTGGTAATATATTATCACAAGTTGTAATTGACTGCGTTGTGAAGAATTTTGTTCGAGGAACATATTAGTCAGTCTAATTATAACATCAAGAATAGCGTTGTGAAGAGAAAACTCGAGGAACATATTAGTCTATTCACTGTTTAAGGAACTCTATTATTAGGGTTCCTTTTTCAATTGTTAGGAGGTAATTTATGAAAAATGGAGAAATATATTATATAAATTTTAAAGGAAATAGAGGTTCAGAAATAAATAATATACATTTAGGTATAATATTTACTATTCCTAAAGTAAAGAATATGGTATTTTGCATACCTCTTACAAGTCCAAAAGAAAAACATTTTAAAAACATTGAAGCATTTAAAAATCGTAATCATAATGAGTTAAAATATCAAAATTTAATTTATATTGATAAAACTGATTCAATTGCATTATTGGATCAAATTAGAACAATATCAATACAAAGATTAATTAAATCTTATAATGTTACTTTAGATGTTTCACATATTAACTTGATTATAACTAAAGTTAATAAGTTTATCAAAAATGTAATGATAGAATAATATTAAATTTTTGGTAAAATAAAAAATAAATAATTTAACACATCATGGATTTGGAAGGCATAGTCATGCTTCGTATTTACTAAATAAAGGAATTGAAGAAGGCATTGCACGTGAAATTGTTTATGAAATAATAGCAGAAAGGTTGGGTGATACTGTAGATGTTATAAAAGCTACTTATGCTCATCCATACGAAACAAAATACAACGAGAAATCAAGAGAATTAATAAAATAGAAAGGAAAAATGCTACGTAAATGCTACGTAATAAAATTTTATATTATAAAAACCCGCATAAATACGGGTTAAAAGACATTATGGTGCTGAATGTAAGAATCGAACTTGCATCTAAGCATTACGAGTGCCTTGTTCTACCATTAAACTAATTCAGCACATGAACTTTTGAAGTTCATACTAATTATATCTTAAAATTTAGAAGTTTGCACTATAAAATATTTAATTTTTAGAGTTTTTAGCTTCCTCTCGGGAAATTAAAAATTTCTTTAACTCAATAGCAATATTTTCTGGAATAATTGTACTTAATTCTTCAATACTAGCCTCTTTAATATTATTTAAATTTCCATATTTTTTAATAAGTTCTTTTTTTCTAACATTACCAATTCCCTCTATTTCATCTAAAATACTACTAATACTTCCTTTACTACGTAAAGTTTTATGATAAGTAATGGTAAATCTATGAACTTCATCTTGGATACGAGTTAAATAATGAAAAATATTACTATCTTTATCTAATGGTATTATATTGTAAGTATCACCATCAATCAATTCATTGGTCCGGTGTTTATCATTTTTCTTTAATCCTACCACTTTAATATGTAAATTTAAACTCTTTAAAGTATCTAAACAAGCGTTAATTTGATTAATACCACCATCAACAATAATTAAATCTGGCATTTCAGTTTTATCTAGTAAGGCTCTAAAATAACGCCGATAAATAACTTCTTTCATAGTATTATAATCATCATTTTTATCAACACTAACTTTATATTTACGATATTCTTTTTTATAAGGTTTACCTTCTTTAAATACGACCATCCCACTTACTGAAAATGATCCAAATAAATTAGAATTATCAAAAGAGTCAATTCTTCTTAAATGAGGTAAATTCAAAAGTTTGCGCAAATCTTCATTGGCATCAGTTGTCCGCATTTCTTCTCTTATTGCTTGTGTTATTTCGTTTTCTAAATAAACTTTAGCATTAATACTAGCCATATCAAGTAACTTTTTCTTAATACCCTTTTCTGGTTCTACTATATTACATTTAATTAAATCTTGTAATAAATCTTTATTCAGAATACCACTTACTAATATTTCTTTAGGCACTTCATGTCTTAAATAAAAATTCATAATATAATAATTAAGTTCATCTACTTCATCTAATTTAATTGTTAAAAGTTCATTATGACTACCAATTAATTTATTATTTCTAATAAATAAAATATTAATTCCAATATGGCCTTGATCAATATAATAACCAATAACATCGCGATTAATAAAATCATGTAATTCAACTTTTTGTTTAGCTAAAACTATATTCATAAATTTTAATTCATCAGTTAGTTCTTTAGCCATTTCATAATTTAAAGTTTCAGCATAAATATTAATTTTTTCCATTAATTTATCTTTTATAATTTTATCATTGCCTCTTAAGAATCCTAATATTTCATTTTCCATTTGGGTTAATTTATCTTTATCAATATTTTTAGTACAATAACCTAAACATTCCCCAATATGATAATATAAACAGACTTGTTTAGGCATACCTTCACATTTTTTTAAAGGATATAATCTATTTATTAATCTAACAATTCTTCTAGCGGCATAGGCATTAGGAAAGGGACCAAAAATTAATTTTTTATCTTTTCTTTTAATGTTTAAATATCTTGCTACTTTAACTTTAGGATAAGGTTTACTAATATATTCAATATAGGGATAACTTTTATCGTCTTTTAGTAAAATATTATATTTAGGGTTATATTCTTTAATTAAATTAATTTCGGCAATAAAAGCTTCAGTTTCACTACTAGTAATAATATAAGTAAAATCGACTACTTCAGAAACCATTTTTCTTGTTTTACCAGTGACCGTTCCTTTAAAATAGCTATTAACTCTTTTATAAAGGTCTTTAGCTTTACCAACATAAATAACTATTCCATCTTTATCCCGCATTTGGTAACTACCCGGTAAATGAGGAACTAGTTTTAATTTTTCTTCTAACATAATTATCCCTACTAACTATTTAAAATTATAACACACTTCCAAGATTTTATGTTAAAATTATGACAAGGTGTCTATATGAAATTAATAAATACTTATACGTTAGAAATTAAAAAGTCGAAATTTATTGCTTATTATTATGAAGTTACCACTAAAGAAGAAGTAACAGCAATTCTTGAAATGCTCAAAAAAGAACATAAGAAAGCTAGACATATTCCTTATGCTTATAAAATTGGTAATATTGCTAAAAAAAGTGATGATAAAGAACCAAGTAATACGGCAGGTACACCAATTTATAATTTAATTATTAATAATAATTTAGATAATATTCTTATTTGTGTAGTTAGATATTTTGGGGGAATTAAATTAGGATCAGGACTTCTTACTAGAAGTTATTTAAATAGCGCTAATGGGACTTTAAAGAAATAGACTTTTAGTATCTTTTGTAGTTTTTTTGACACTTTTTGACAATTAAAAAGATGTATTGCTACATCTATTCTTCATTATTTTCTTTTTCACAATTTTCACAAACATCTTGATTGTTCTTATTTACTATTAAATTACCACATTTAGGACAAACTTCGCCAGTAGGACGATACCAAGTGGCATAATTACATTTTGGATAACCAGAACAGCCATAAAATATTTTGCCTTTTTTAGTTCTTCTTTGCACAATTGGTTTGTGACATTTAGGACATTCAGCTAAAGCTACTACTTCTTTTTCTTCTTTGACTTCTTTTTTAATATATTTACATTTTGGATAATTTGAACAAGCGACAAATTCACCATATTTGCCTTTTCTAATAACTAAGTTTCCTCCACACTCTGGACAAACTTCGCCGGTTTCTTGGGGAGCTTTTTTGGACATATTCTTTAAAGCATCATCCATAATTGGGGCAAATTTATCATAAAATTCATGTAAAACTTTAATATTATCTTTTTTAGCTTCAGCTATATCATCTAAATCGGATTCCATATGTGCTGTATACTTTACATTAATTATATCACTAAAATATTCTTGTAACTTATCAGTTGTTTCCATACCCATCTCGGTTGGAACAAATTTTTTATCTTCAACTTTGACATAGTCATGATCTTTAATGGTACTTATTATTGTCGCATAAGTAGAAGGACGCCCGATACCTAAACTTTCTAATTCTTTAATCAAACTAGATTCGGTATACCGACTAGCTGGTTTAGTAAAGTGTTGATATTTATTAATTTCATTAGCAACAACAACATCACTTTTATAATCTTTAAAGTTAGGTAATATTTTATCTTCATTATCTTCATATTCTTGATATACTTTTAAATAGCCATCAAAAGTTAAAACAGAACCTGTTGTTTTAAATAAATAATCATTATTATCAAATATAACGGTAGTTGCTAATACTTTGGCATCCGCCATAATAGATGCTAAAGCCCTTATATAGATTAATTTATATAATTTGTATTCATCGGTACTTAGATAATTTTTAACACTTTCAGGTGTCCTATTAATACTAGTTGGTCTAATTCCTTCATGAGCATCTTGAACATTATCTTTTTTCTTACCTACTTTAGCAAAACCAACATATTCTTTACCATACTTACCATTGATATAACCTTTTGTTTGCGAAATAAATTCATCAGACAATCTTACAGAATCGGTACGCATATAGGTAATAAGTCCGACAGTTTCAGTTCCTAAATCTACACCTTCATAAAGTTTTTGGGCTATTTTCATAGTTTTTGAGGCAGCAAAATTAAGTCTTGTTGAAGCCATTTGTTGTAATGTTGAAGTTTTAAATACTTCTCTTGAGGCTTTTTTCTTTTCTTTTTCTTCGATAGATTTTATTTTAAATGATTTAGATAACTTTTCTAAAATAGCATCAGCTTCGGCTTCATTATTAATTTCAATATCCTTATCTTGATATTTAAAAAGCTCGGCTGTAAAATCTTTGAAATCAGCTTCAATTGTCCAATACTCTTTCGGTACAAAAGCTAAGATTTCTCTTTCCCGATCGACAATCAATTTTAAAGCAACTGATTGCACCCGACCAGCACTTTTACCACCTGTTTTATATTGCATTAATTTTGATAATCGAAAGCCAATAATTCGATCTAAAATTCTTCTAGTTTCAGCACCTTTAACTAAATTCATATCAATTTTGGCATGTTCTTTTATTGAATCTAAAACCACATCTTTAGTTATTTCTCTAAATGTTACTCGATCATATTTTTCATCAGGTATTCCTAATTCATCTTTTAAATGCCATGAAATAATTTCCCCTTCCCGGTCGGGGTCGGTTGCTAGATAAACATGATCAGCACTGCTAACCAATTTTTTTAATTCTTTAACATCTTTAGTTTTACCTTTAATAATCACATAATTAGGTTTAAAATCGTTATCTAAGTCAACACCTAGACCATATTTGCCAGTTGTTGCTAAATCTCTAATATGGCCTTTTGATGAGACAACTTTATAGTCACCAGCCAAATATTTTTCAATAGTTTTACTTTTAGCGGGAGATTCCACTATTACGATATTTTTCAATTGTTTTTCACTCCTGTCATTTATATTTTATACACTTAATTTAGATTAATGTCAACTTATAAAAGCTATTTACATTAAATTTTCACATTTTGTTCTATTAAAAATTTCTAAATAAAAAATAGGTCATTGCCTATTCTTGGACTTCTTTTTTGCTTTTTAAGAAATAAGCTAATATTCCTACTATTAGAGCTCCAACTGATGGTAATCTAAAAGTTATCACAAAACGCATTATATTATTTAATTTTTCACCATTTAATGTATAACCAGTTCGAAAGGCATATAAAATGGTTGGGGTAAAAGGAATTGCATTATTTCCCAAGATAGCATGCATACCCATTGCAATAAGTCCTAAAAAAGCTGGTGATACTAATAACAAAATAAATAAAATTATAGCTGATTTTAAATTACCTTTAATTGCAACAAATAACATAATTAAAAATTCAATAATCATGCTTAACATTAAGACAATTTGATGACTTAAATTAAAATAAATTTCTCCTAAACATAAAGCAAATAAGATAATAATATCTAGAGCTAGGTAGGCTCCAATTACCATGGGAATATGAAAACCATTTTTATATTCTTCTACTTTACTAGTCATTTCCTCTTTATTCATTTTTATCTACTCTTTTCTATATTTTTAATAATTCAGTTTCTTTTTCTTTAACTTTATCATCAACAACTTTATTATATTTATTAATAAGTTCTTGAACATCTTCTAAATAGAGTTTTTCTTCATCTTCTGGTAATTCTTCTTTTTTAATTTTATCATTATCTTCTTGACGAATATTTCTTAAAGCTATTTTAGCTTCTTCGCCAATACTTTTTGCTTGTTTAACATATTCTTTTCTTCTTTCTTCATTTAATTCTGGAACTGTTAAAATAATCATTTCGCCATTGTTATTAGGAGCTATCCCAATATTCGATTCATTAATAGCTTTTTCAATATTTTTAAGAGCACTTTTATCAAAAGGTTTGATAAATAATTGACGAGCCTCAGGAACAGTCACATTAGCAATACTATTTAAAGGAGTTAAGGAACCATAATAATCGACCATAATTCCATTAAGCATTGAAGGATTAGCCCTTCCAGCTCTGATACTTAGTAATCTATTATCTAAATTTTCAATAACTTTTAACATTCTATTTTCAGTATTTAAATCCATTTAACTTACCTCCATAACTTCATTATAATCTACTTCATTCGTTTTGGCAAGATACATAATATATAGTTGACCATAATCATTAATATATAAACTATATTGTTCTAAATTATTTATAGTATCATCAATTTTAAATAATTCTAAACCATTTTCTAAAGTTGTTTGTTTTTTTTCTAAGCTACTTTTAATCATATTTTTTATATTATCCATATTAGTATTATACATCTTTAAGATTTCATCTTCACTCAATAAATGACCATCACTAGTATCAAATATATAACTTTTAGTACCAATAAAAGTACTATTATCAAAACAAGAATAATTAAAATCTTTAATAACTAAACTAACATATTTATCATAAGTATAATTTTCATAATCACGATAAGTAAGGGCATATAAATCATCGTTATTATAAACAATTAAATCTTCGTTTAATCCTTCTTTTTTTGAAATATACTCAATATTATTTTTATATTTACTAACTTCTTTGGCTAGTGTTTCATTTAAATTATCTTGAGTATTTAAATTGATTACGACATCTCGAAAAAATATTTCGGCTCTTTCACTAATTGTTTCTTCATTTTTAAAATAGATATAGTCTTTATCTTTATCGACTTTATAATTAACGACTGAATTTTTTTTATTATTGTTATTAGTATTTTTATCTTTTAATTCGTATTGCATGAAGAAATAACCACCAATACTTAAAAATAATATAATCAAGATAAAAAATGTTAAACCCAATTTATTTTTTAAATTTTCTTCCATCTTTCTCCCCTATTCCATATAAGCTGTTAAAGCAGTTTTAAACTTCTCGGATATTAAGCTTGTATTATATTCATTATAATAGATTTCTGGTTTAGTAATACCTTGCATAATAGCAGTATCGTTGAAATATCCTATTACTTCGCCATTTTTAACAACAATAACTGTTGGAGCATAGATATCCATACTTCCTTCATCATCAACTGTAACATAAGCTTTTAATCTATTGACAATAGTTTCATAGGTGCCATTATTTTCTTCACGATCTTGTAAAAAATCATAATATAGTATCTCTTTTAAACCAACTTCTTTAGCAACATCATTTAATAATTTAGCATAGTAATTAGTCCATTTATTAGTAGGAAATCCCATTAATATAACGCCACTTTTATTATCAACTATTTCCAATACTTCACTACTTCTAGCTATCTTATATATATTATTCTTATCAACTAAATTATATAAATTACTAAACTTTTCATTATCACTAATATCTTTCTTCTTATAATCAGTCTTACCAATTATAATAAACAGGATTAGGATAATAATTGTTATAATTATATAACTTACCATCTGTATTTTATTTTTAAATAATTTTTTCTTCATAATACATCTCTTTAATTATAGCAAAATTTTTCTAATATTTTAAGTAATCTCCATACATTATTTGTAAACTCTTGTTAAATCTTTAAAAAAATCAGTTTTATTGATTAGAATTTTTTAATTGAATATTTTTATTTCTAAGAAAAAAGAACCAATTTCTTGATTCTTTAACAACCTTTTTCACATTTAGAGTCGGCTTCAACAACTATTTTTAAAACGCTTTCTAATTGGCTATAGGTATCATCTAACATTTCTTGAGTTAATTCCATATAACCATCAGTTTGTTTATCACTAATGCCTTCAGTTAGAGCTTTAGCTTCACCTTTAACAACTGCAACTACATTAGGAGCATAAATTCTTTTTTCTTTAGTATTAACTGTTTTACCATTATTATCTAAAGTATAATCACTTAAAACATTATCTAAAAGCTCTAATAATTGATAATAAGCTTCACTACCTTCTTTAGTAGTTTCTGCTTTACCTTTACTATTTAAACTCATTGTATCTCTAATTTCAGAAATATCAACATAATAAATCTTTTTTAGTAATAAATCATCACTAACTTTAACTAATGTTGGTAAAATACTACGACACCAAGGACAAGTTTTAAAGCCAAAATAAACAACGAAAGTTTCATCATTATTGATAGCTTCTACTAATTCTTCTGCAGTTTTATAAACCATAGGATTGTCTTCAGGAATTGTAATTTTCCGATATTCTTTACCACTACTGGTATTAGTACCATTGACACCTTCATATTCTTCTTTAAATTTAATAGCATCGGTATCTGTTTTTGAAGGGGTTGGTTCTTTTTCAAAACAACCAGTACATAATAAAATTAGAACTAAAGCAATGGGAATTAAAATTTTTTTAGTCATTTTTATCACTTCCTTTTTTCTTAACTAATTCTTCAATAGCATCAATTCGCATATTTAATCTTTGATTATATATATATATTACCATAATGATTATAGCCGTACTAATAAGGCTAAAAACTAAACTTAGAACTATGCTTAACACACTATTTCCTCCATTGTTACTATCTTTTTTTGGACTTGTTACAGTTCCATCTTCATTAAATACATAACCAGCATCGCGCATTTTATCAAATACATCATAACGTTCTTCACTATTATAAGCTGCCTCTATTGCTGATTTAATTTGACTATCATAGCTAGCAGCATAGCCAGGAAATACTTGATTACCAATAATTATATAAGGTACGCCATCACTTGACACATTTAAAAATGTTTGAACTGCTTCATATAAATTAGTATTATTAGGGTGATTATCACCATAAAAATTAATAGCATAAGTTTTTATTTTAAATTTGTCACCATATTCAGAAGCTATGCTACTCATAAAACTTAAGAAAGAACGACATACCCCACAGCCTTTACCTCTAAACATATAAATAGTAATTTGTTTAGAATTTTCTTGATAACTTTCTGGTACATCTAATTCTTCTTCTTCTAAAGTTTCTGTAAAACTTAAGGCATCAAAGCCATTACCAGCTCCCTCACCTTCTTTAGCAAATACTCCTAATGGGAACATTAATAAACATAATGCTAATAATAAAAATATTTTCTTTTTCATTTTTACCTACCTACTCCTTATGACGATATAATAATATAATTATTTAAAAAAAGCTATAAAAATTATTTAAAAAAACTCAACTTATGGTTGAATTTTCACAGATACTACTTCTAATAGGTATTAAATAACATTTGGAATTATTAGCACTATCAACAGTTTTTATTTTAACATATAATTCATTATCTTCATACATATGACAATTACGACTATAGTGATTAACATTAAATTCGACATTTTTTAAAAATTCACTTAAACTAATATCTTCTTTTTTAAAATCAGCTTCACTAATTATTTTATCATTTTGTTCATATAAGCCACATTCTATTTCTTTATAAGTTTTATTAATATCCCCTTCATAAGTAATATTAGCGATGTAGATAGTCGTTTTCTTAGAATTATAAGCAATACTTCCATAAATATTAAAATTAGGTTCAGTTGTATAAATACTTAAAAACTTAAAATCTTCATTAGGTATTTTAGTAATTATTACACTAACTAATAATAAACAAATAATAATTCCCCCAGCTAAAAAATAACTTAATCTTAGTTTTCTTTTAGGATTTTTTTTACTTTCTCCTTCTAAAAACATATTTATATCTAAATTATATTTTTTAGCCATTTCTTTAAGAATTAAAATATCTGGTAAACATTTACCATTTTCCCATTTACTTACTGCTTGATATGTTACATGAAAAATACTAGCAAATTCTTCTTGTGTTAAGTTTTCTTTTTTCCGTAAATCTTTAATAATTTTTCCTATTTCTTCTTGATTCATATGGACTCCCTTATTCATTATATCATATTTTTGAAAATTTTTAAGCTAACTTAGAATTGAAACTAAATAGATTAGATAAATGATTAAGAAAACAATACCATTATTTCTAGTCATTTTATTAAAAGGTTTAATATAGGCAAAGAGCCAAAGTAAAATAGGACCTAATATGGCAATAAGAAAATTAAGATTAAAAGCATAATCATAAACTAAAGGATTAATTAAGCCAGAAAGGCCTAAAATAAGTAAAGTATTAATGGTCACAGAGCCAATCATATTACCAATAGCAATGTTTTCTTTACCTTTAATTAAAGACACTATGGTTGTGACAATTTCTGGTAAGCCTGTTCCGATTGCGATAACGGAAAGACCGATTATATCTTCCCTAATGCGCATCAGAATAGCTATATTGATAGCATTATCCACGACAAGATCACTACCTAATTTTAATAAAAAGACACTTATAAGAATTAAAAGAAAATAAATAAATAATTCTAATAGAGATAATTTTTTATTTTTAAACATTTTTTTATCAATATGCAGAGAACTAAGAGTATATATCATATAGATACCAAACATGGTAAGCATAATTAAAGCTTCTAAACGAGTAATAATGTTGTTAGTAAGGGCAAAAGCCCAAGTTAAAATGGAAAAAATAATTCCTAAAGGAATATCATATTTTTTTGTATGATTATCAAATAAAATTGGTTTAAAAAATGCGGAAATACCTAAAATTAAGAAGATATTAAAAATATTACTACCAATGATATTACCAAAACTGATGTCAAAGTGACCTTCCCAAGCGGAAGTAAAACAAATAAAAAGTTCAGGTAAACTGGTACCAATTGCTACAATAGTTAAGCCAATTACAAAATCAGAGACATTTAAACTTTTAGCTATATTACTCGAACACGTTATTAAAAGACGACTGGCTACTACTAATAATGATAAACCTAAAATTAATAAAAAAATTACTTTTAGCATCTGGCAATCCTTTCTTCTCTATTCTGTCCTAATAATAACATATTAATTCCTAATTAGCAAAATATTGTTTTGGAAAAGGCTTTTTTTGGACACTATTTATGGAAAATTTAAAGTCTAAGCGAAAATTTTAGTTGTAAATTTCTATTAAGTATGATAATATATTATTGTTCTGATGGCGAGATAGCTCAGCTGGCTAGAGCAATCGGTTCATACCCGATCGGTCGAGGGTTCGAATCCCCCTCTCGCTACCAATTATTTTTTTCGACGAGCTAGATTGTTATCTAGTTTTTGTTTACTTAAAAAAGGACTTAGCATATTTGACAAAACTTAAAAATATAGTATAATATTAATTGCAATTATTTTGGCAGTATTTTAACTTATTATAATGTGTATTAAGATAAAATAAAGTAATTAAGGACTGCCCTTAGTGAAATTAAATAATACTCCCTATAAGAAAGTTAAAGTAAAAAAATATTGTAAATTATAAAGAAAGGAGAAAAATTATGGCAAGATATACTGGACCAGCTTACAAAAAATCAAGAAGATTAGGTTTTTCAACTTTAGAAAATGGTAAAGATTTAGCTCGTCGTCCTTATGCTCCTGGGGCTCATGGTAAAGATCGGAAGAAAAAATCTAGTGAATATGGTGTTCAATTACAAGAAAAACAAAAAGTAAGATTTATGTACGGACTTACCGAAAAACAATTCCATAAGGTTTTTGATAAAGCTCAAAAAATGCCAGGAATTGCGGGAGAAAATTTATTAATGCTTCTTGAATCACGTCTTGATAATTTAGTCTATCGTTTAGGAATGGCTAAAACTAGAAGAGCCGCAAGACAAATTGTTAATCATGGTCATATCTTAGTAAACAACAAAAAGGTTGATATTCCATCATATCGCGTTATGCCTGGTGATACAATCAGTGTTAAAGAAAATTCATTAAATCATCCAGCTATTTTAGCTTCATTAGAAAATAAAGTTACTGTACCAGCTTATTTAGAATTTGATAATAAAAAATTAAGTGGTAAATATGTAAGATATCCAGAAAGAAGCGAACTAAATAGCGAAATTAATGAACAATTAATTGTTGAATACTATAATAGATAATATTAAAAAGAGACTAAGAAATTTAGTCCTTTTTTATTTGTTATCTAAGGGATTTAAAATTAAAATACTTTTATTACTTAAATCTAATAAACTAAGAAATTTAGTTATTTCATCATAATTTAAATTTTCATAAATTGCTTTTAAATTGGGAATTATATCACCATAATTTAAAATTTCTGCTTGAATAATATTATTGACAACTTCAACATCTTCATATTCTAAGATTAAAGTGGCTATATTAGCTTTTTTTATTCTATCAAAAGTTTTTTCTAAAATATTTAAATTATTTAATTTTTCTTCAAATAATTTTAAAATCTCAGTAGTATAACTACTATCAATAGTAAACATAATTACTACATAATCATCAAATATTTCGCTCATATAGCTCATGTTATTAATTAATTCTTTTTCTAATAATTCATCTTTAAAATCACTGGTGATGCCAAAGTTAGCTTTTAAAAGTAAATTTAAATATAACCTTATATGTAAATCATCAAAGTCTTTTAAAGTACTTTTAGCTATTTTAATACCGATTTTAATCTTGCGACTAGAAACATTTAAACTAATTTCTTCATAAGGTACTTTTACTTTTTTGCTTTCTTTTTTAATTAATCTAACCGGATTTTGATATTTCATAAATTCTTTTTTATTTTGATTTTCTCTCACCATTTCCATTATTTCATAGGGGTTAAAATTACCAGTAACGACTAAAAACATATTAGATGGATGATAAAAATTATGAAAAACGAGCTTAATATCTTCTAAATTTATTTCTTTAATGTCGTGAGGATTACCAGTAATTAAATTTTTATGGGGATAGGTATGAAAAATATTATCTAAATGTTTAAATAACATAACTGTATAAGGATCATCCTCGCCCATTTTAGCTTCTTCAGTAATAATTCCTTTTTCATTATTAACTAAGGGTTTGGAAAAATAATCATTTTCAACGAAATCTAATAAATGTTCAATATTATCTTTAGCATTGGTACTACCTAAAACTTGATAATTGGTATAATTGAAAGTTGTAAAAGCATTGGTATCACAACCAGTTTTAAAATAATAATCATGGGCGGTTGTATCTTTATCTTCATTAAATTTGACATGCTCTAAAAAGTGCGCTAAACCTTTTGGAGTTTTGTAAGTTTTACCCCCAATTTTAAATTCATTATGAATTGAACCATATTTAACTGATAAGGTAGCATAAAAAGTATTAACGTTTTTCTTAACCCACATGTAAACTTTCAAACCATTTGCACATTTATCATAATATATAGTTTCATCTAAACCTTCTAATTTAATTTCATTCATTATTATCACCCGAACTATTCTCTTTGGCATCTTGAACATAGATTGTATTTAAACTAATACTTTTAGCACATTTAATTAAATCATCTTTAGTTACTTTGTTGATTAATTCAATTCTCTCTTCTAGTAAAGGTAAATCATCAAAATAATGGAAAAGATAATTATTTAAAATTGAAACATTATTATCACTACCCATTTTTAAGGAAAATATCAAATTCTTTTTAGCATCATTTAAATTATCTTCAGTATATTCACCATTTAACATTTCCATAATACTTTTACGAATTAATTTCTCGGCTAATTTGATATTTTCTTTATCCAAAGATACTTCAATTATAAGTAATTCATCATATTTTAAATAAAGACTTCTTACACTATAACATAAAGAATTATCCATTCTTAAATTCTTATAAAGTTTGGAAGATATACCACCGGAACCAAGTAAGTAATTAAAGACATGAAAGGCAACATTTTTATATTCTTTATTTAAATTATTTATATTATAAATCATAACTAAAGTACTTTGGACAAAATTTGATGGTTCATTTACTTTTAGAACTTTTTTCCTCATCTTATTGGTGACGTCTAATTTAGGCCGGTTGGTCTTAATAATATGATTTTTAAAATTTTCTTTTATTATTTTAACTACTTCATCCATATTAATATTACCGATAACAAAAATATCACAATTATTTTTAAATAAATCTAGATAAGCTTCATATAGACTACTAGGAGTTATTTTTAGAATATCTTCTTTTTCTCCTAGAACTTTATAAGAACTAGGGCTAGTATTATCCATATTCTCTAAAGCTTTAATTAAAGCTAATTTATCTGATGATTCTTTAATACTAGCTATTTCTTCTAAAATTCTTCTTTTAACGATATTAAAATTAGTTAAATCAAATTCTTTATTTAAAACTTTAGGATTATTAATTATTTCAAAAGGAAATTTTAAAACCTCATTTAAATAATCTTTTTCATTAATAAAATTAGGAGCAATAAATTCTAAAACAAATGAAGCCGTATATAAATTACCAACTTTATTAGTTAAACCATAAAAACTAGCTTTATATAATTCTTCTAATCTAATGGCAATATCTTTTCTTCTTTGATATTTTTTGGAACAATCAGTAAGAATATCACATAAAAAAGTATAAATAGGTAAAATTTCTTTTTTTACTTCTAAGCTAAAAATAATTTCCATCCGGACTGTTTTAAATTTATCGGTTTTAATTGTATGAATATTATATGAATTACAATTAGTTTTTTTATATTCCATAGAACACCTCTTACTTTATTATAGCTCAAAACAAAAATATTATGAGTTCATTAATTTTTATATTTTTTTTAATTTTTGATATTGCTCTTGCATATAAGCATCAGTCATACCTGCTAAATAATCGATTACAATTCTTTTATTACTATTATTCTTTTTATAAGAGTCACTCATTTTATTTAAATAATTTTTAATAATAATTGATTCTTTATTGTTTTCTTCTAAATCATTTAAATAAGTTGTAAAAAGAGTATTAAACATATCTTTAACTAATTCTTTTTCTTCTTTAGTCGCTGCTTTAGCATAAATATTTTCATAATTAAAAGATTTTAATTCTTCCATAGCTTTAAAAACTTGATCACTTAATTTTATATAATTTTTAGATAAACTATTACTAATTATATCCATAATAATAGTATTTACTATTTCTCTATTGGTATTTCCTAAAATAGATTTTATATTTTGTGGAATCATATCTGGTGTTATCAAATTTATTCTTATGGCATCTTCAACATCTTTACCTAAATAGGCGATTAAATCACTTACTCTTACTACACAACCTTCTAAAGTCATAGGTCGCATTTTTAAATTCATGGTTTTATCTTGATAAGTAGCATAATATTCTTGTAAAAATTCTTCTTTAGTTTTTGGAACTGGTTCATATTTTCCGAGAGCAATTTCTCCATTATGACACATAATTGCATCTAAAACTGGTAATGTTAAATTGTAACCATTACCATAATTTTCAATTTCCATTAAAAGCCTAACACTTTGGATATTATGATTAAAATAACCTTCGCCGTTTTTAATACTTATTTCATTTAAAATAGATTCTCCTAAATGACCAAAAGGAGTATGGCCTAAATCATGACCTAGAGATGCTGCTTCGATTAAATCTTCATTTAAATTTAAAGCTCTTCCGATTGTTCTAGCTATTTTACTAACATATTGAACATGAGTCATTCTTCTACTTAAATGATCATTATCACCATGGGTAAACACTTGCGTTTTATCCATATATCTTGTATAAGCAAGAGAATATAAAATACGATCTATATCTCTGTAAAAAGTTGGTCTTATATCTTGTTCTTCATCTTTAAAGCGGATACCTTTATCATAAGGACAGGCATATTTACTTAAATTTTTAATTTCCATTTGCTGACGAATTAAATCTTTATTCATGAGAAACCTCTTCTAAATAATTTTTAGCTATAAAATGTCTATATATTTTACCAATTTTTACTTCACGCATAATTATAACCTCTAATAAAATTTTATTATATTAAAATAACTTTGTCCATACAAAAACCATTTATTTAAGGAAAAAATAAAGAAGATAATTTCTATCTCCTTATAAATTAATATGCAAAGAAAAGATCCATTTTACTAGACTTAGAATTCTTAATTATTTTGCAATTTTATTATTTCTTCATCCTTTAAACCGGTGACTTCTTTTATATCTTTGATTGACATGCCTTTTTTTAACATATTTTTAACTATTTTATTTTTGGTTTGCTTAATTCCTGTTTCTTTGCCAGTTTTTATACCTTCATTTCTAGCATAACGTTCTCTGGCTTCTTGGATCATTTTAGCTTCTTCTTCATAAGATACTAATCTTGTTATACTATCATCATCATTGATTACAAACATCTTTTCTTCAACCTCCCTTACTAATTTATCTTGTTTACTTAATTTCTCTATTTCTTCTTTACTAGCACTTAACATTACTAAATAGATATGTTCTAAATCCCCTTGGATATTTTTATCATACCACATTCTTTTATATTCTACAAGATTGACATTGATTATCCGAATGTCTTCACTATATACCCCACCATTTATTCTATCTATTAACATATAATCTTCTTTTAAATGACCAATATCATTATAATTTAAATTGATTTGGATTATTTTATTATCTTCTAATAATTTACCTTTCTTTGCTATTTGACTACACAAAGTAGCTAAATAGATAATATTTCTTTTCTTTATTATTTCATCAAAACAAGGATTTACTTCCACATTTATTGTTTCATGATTTTCCGTTTCTACTACAACATCTAAGACATTTAATTTCATCCCCATATTTAGAATTGGTAATTCAGTTGGTTTTACTATTTTAATAGTTATTTTTTCTTCTAAAATATCACTAATTATTTTTTCTAATAATTCATTATTATCATTTAACATAATTGTCTTAAACATTCGATCATTATTCAAAGTATAAAATTTTTTACGCATTATCTTCTTCTCTCTTTCTCGAGTTACTTATTTTAGCTTTTATTTTACTACTTGCAAGACTTTCGACAAATGATGTCAAAACTTCCTATTTTTTGACATTTAAAAAGAAGATAATTTATATCTTCCCAATATTAAGCGTATGCACTTTTATAATCTTAAAAAGTATTATTTATTAATTACTTTCTAAATTATAGTTTAATGTTGGATAACCTGTTGTTGAATCTATTATCCAATCTACCAAGGTATAATCTTTTAATTCTGGATCAATACTTCCTAAACCAATATTATTTATATTACTATTTAATATATCTACAAAAGTTTGTGACTTTATATCATTTTCATTTTTACTAGTAGCATTTATAGTTTTATTTGAAGCGTTAACTCCAGACAAATAATATGTGTTTTGAATATCTACTGTACCTGTAGTATAATGTTCTAATATTCCATATTTAGTAGGAGCTTCTAAAGAACCTAAATTATAAACATTATTTATAGTTATATCACTTTCTCCTAAAATACGTGATATACCATTAGAGTGTGATTTTGCAACTAATTTACCAATATTATATGAATTTACTATATATCCTCTAGATTTACGAGTCCTACTATTATTTCCTAATTCTGCAACTAATCCTACACTAAATGCCTCCAAATTTTTATTTAATTTTGATGTTATTGTTCCAGTATTATAAGAATTGATAACGTAAGCGGTTGTATTATCCCATAATTGAGCTGTTATTCCTCCTGCAAACGAAGTATTACCTTCAAGCATAGCATCTTCTTGAGTTGATATATCTCCTGTATTGAAACATTTATTTATAATTAATGTAGTGTCACCAATACTTGCTAAAATTCCGCCGGTTCTAACACCACCATTTATGTTACTAGTATTATAACTATTTTCTATTTTTATTTCTACTGAATTAACGCCATAACCAATTAATCCACCAACCCCAGAAGAAACAGTTATATTAGAAGTTTTAACAAATATACCAGCTTCATCATTAGTTGTTTTTATTTCATTTGAACTATTTGTTATTGTTGTTGTTGCTTTAGATAATCCTATTATTCCCCCTATATAAGAAGCACTTGTTGATTCATTATTTTCAATCTTTATTTGACCATAATTATGACTTTTATTTATGGTAATATTTGATGTTGTTACATTATTATATCCTAACAATCCACCGATGTTTACATTTCCTGTTCTTAGGTTTTCTACAGTTATTTTATTTCCATTAGTACTATTTTCTATTGTTGTATTTCCTGAAGATTTACCTACTAATCCTCCAACTGCTTTGTTCGATGTACTTTCATTTTTTAGCATATTTATTTCACCATAATTATGACTTTTACTTATAGTTGTATTTGATGTAGTTCCATTATCTCTTCCTAATAATCCTCCAGCATTACTTCCTAAATTATTTGTTATTGTTCCATAATTAGAACTTTCTTCTAATATTAAACTTGTTTTATTGGCTAAAT
>CANQTA010000008.1 GCA_947626655.1 uncultured Bacilli bacterium | reverse complement strand
CTCTTTCTCCAAGATTTAATCTTGGTAAGATATTTGTTAATACCAATGGTATTAACAAACTAAAATATTTTAGTTTGTTAATACCAATGGTATTAACAAACTAAAATATTTTAGTTTGGCTTTCATCTCTTTTTCTTTTCCTTTCTTACTTATATATACTTCTTATTATGTATATCTTGCTTTAATTATAATCATTATTCTTCTTTATTTCAAGCCATTTATTGTATTTTAAACATTAAAAAAAGTTCTTTTTAAAAGAACTCAGTTTAATTATTTATTTTCTTTTTCATTACTTTCTTTAAGAATTTCTAAAGCTCTATGCATCCGCATATCATATTTAACCACTTCAAGTGAACCATAGGCTTTAAGAAGTTCTTCAACAGAAATACCATAATTTTCAGCCATTTCTTTAGCTCTAGCTTCAACTTCACTTTCTTTAAAGTCAATTTTTTCATTTTCTGCTATAAATTCAATAACATAACGATATTTAATTCTCTTTAAAGCTTCTGGCTCCATTTGTTTATGTAAATCTTCATGAGTAGTTCCTGTTATTTTATAATATTGTTCTATATCAATACCTTGCATTTTTAATTGTCTTGCATATCCATCAATCATTTGATGAACTTCAGCTGCTAAAATTTCCGGATTAATTTCTACCTCTAAGTTTTCACTAGCCTTAGCAAGTAAATCTTCAATAAATTGATCTTCTAAATCTTTTTCTTTTCTTTCTTTGATAGTTTTTTCTACTTCTTTTCTAAATTCTTCTTCTGTTTTTACTTCTAAACCTAAATCCGCAAAAAAGTCTGAATTAATTTCTGGTAATACTTTTGTCTTAATTTCATGAATCTTAACTTTAAAAGTAACATCTTTATTTTTTAAATCTTCTACATAATTTTCTGGAAATTTTAAATTTAATTCTAATTCATCATTTTCTTTATGACCAATTAAACCTTCTTCAAATCCAGGAATAAAAGTATGTGAACCAATTTCTAATGGATAATTTTCCCCCTTACCACCATCTAAAGGTTTACCATCAACATAACCATCAAAATCAATAACTACGGTGTCACCATCAACTACTTCACCATTTTCTTTAACAATAACTTCTGCTAATTCATTTCTTAAGTGTTCAATTTCTTGATTTAATTCTTCTTTAGATACTTTAGCTTTTTCTTTCTTAACTCCTAAATTTTTATATTCTGATAACTTAACATCTGGTTTAGTAATGATTGTAAATTTAAAAATAACTGAACCATCAGAAATACCTGTAACATCAACAGCTGGTTCTACTACCGGAATAAGTTTATGTTCATCTAATAATTCTTTATAAGCAACATTAATGGCTTCATCAACAGCATCTTGATATAAAGATTCAATTCCATATTTTTTAATAAAAACATCTTTTGGAGCACAACCTTTACGAAACCCATCAATTTTAATTTCTTTATTTTGTTTTTTGTAAGCATTATCTAAACATTTAGTCCATTTTTCGCCTTCTAATTTAATTTCAATTTCGTGTACATTTTTCATAAAATTCCTCTTTCCAAATCTTCCTATATTATATTATAAATACTTGCTTAAAGCAACTAAAAGTTAAAAAAGAACTTATCTTTTGATAAATTCTTAAGCTACTTTTAAAATTGTAATTTTATAACCACCATTAGGACTTTCCACTAAAACTTCATCTCCAGTTTTATGTCCTTTCATAGCAATTCCAATTGGACTTTCAACAGATATTTTATTATTAAATGGATCTGATTCAACTGAAGAAACAATTTTATATTCCTCTTCTTCACCATCTTCATCTTTAATAGTAACAACTGAGCCAATCCCAATCCCATTTCCCTTTTTACGTGAATCCACTATTTTACTATGTTCCAATTTATATTCTAACTCTTTTATACGTGCTTCAATTTGGGCTTGATCATTACGAGCAGCATCATAATCTGCATTTTCTGATAAATCACCCATCGCCCGTGCTTCTTTAAGAGCAATAATTACTTCTTTTCTTTTAACATTTTTTAAATCATTTAATTCATTTTCTAACTCTAAATACCCTTCAGCAGTTAGTTCGAAAAAATCTTCTTTTTTCATCAAAACATTTCTCCTTTTTATATGACGTACAAAATAATACAATAAAATTTATTTTTTGTCAAATATTTTTAAACGCATCATACTAAATGCTGGTAAACTAATATCAAGTGGTAAATACAACTTTTCTTTAGGATGTCTTGCCACTTCAATAGATGCACCATCTTCATCTAAAACATCTTTTATAGTATATGTAAATGTTGTAAAATTAGGACCAATAAATTCTACAACATCACCAACTTTAAAATAATTACGTTCTTCTATTTCTAAAAGTTTTCTTTTTGAATCATAACCCACTACTAAGGCTAAAAAATCTTGATTACTTACCTCAATTCGATCATTAAAATAACTTTCATCAGCAGTTGGAAATTTATGATAAAATTGGGGTTTAGTATCTCTATTAGCTACTCTATCTAAAACATGATGATAATATTCTTTATCTTCTTCAGTCAAAGTATGATTTATAATTCCATCAATCAATTCTCGATAACATTTAATAACAGTAGCAATATAATAAACTGACCGCATTCTTCCCTCTACTTTAAAAGAATCAACACCAATCTGAATCATATCTTCTAAATATTCGACCATATTTAAATCTTTACTCATAAAAGTAAAAGGAATTGAATCTGTTTCAAAAACCCACCGACATATTTGGGCACAACCACCCCGATTAGAATCACGACCAGTACAAAAATTAGATAAAATACATTTACCACTTATAGATGTACACATTGCCCCATGAATAAAGCACTCTAAAGAAGCTCCAGTTTCTTTTTTTATTTTAATTATATCTTCTCTAGTCGCTTCTCTTCCTAAAACAAATCTTTTAACTCCCAATTTTTGCCAAAATTTAATCGCCCGATAATTAAGGGTACTTGCCTGTGTCGATAATATAACCTCAAGCCCCGCTTCTAAAGCCATTTTAACAGCTATAATATCACTCACAATTACAGCATCAACTTGATAAGCTTTTAACTTGGCTAAATAAGTATCTAAATTAAACAAATTAGAATCATGAAAGACTATATTTACTGTCACATAAACTTTTTTCCCTAAACTATGAGCAAATGCTGTAGCTTCCTTAATTTCTTCTAAACTAAAATTCTTAGCATTAGCTCTTAAACTATAATCTTTACCCCCAATATAAACAGCATCAGCACCATATAAAAGAGCAATTTTAAGTCTTTCTAAATCTCCTGCTGGAGCCAATAATTCAGGCATCATTCTCACCTCTTAACTTATATATTGTAGGTATCTCTAAAAAACCTCGAGCCGTTGGTATCGAACTCTTCCCTTCTAATAACGAAATTACTTCTTGACTACTTAAAAAAGCCGTATTTATAAAATAATAGCGACAAGGAAAATCAAACAAATCCAAAGCTTTATATAAAGGTAAATGATAAAAAACGGTTCCATAAGCATTTTCACTTACTAAAAATTGTTGTTTATTATTAGTAATAACTAAAGGATTAGTTTTAGCTAAATTATAAAATTTACTATAATTATCTAAAAGAAGTCTTCTTGAATACATAGCGGGTAAATACCCTAAAACTAAAACAGTTAATTTATCTTTTAAATTATTAATTATATATGCTGCTTCTTCTTTAGTAATATCAAAAGGTACAATAACAGAATCTACATATTCCAAATATATTTTAATAGATTCTAAATTAGTATTAAAATGACTTAAATATAAAATTCTCTCTAATTTTAAATCTAATTCTTGCAATAATTCTAAAACCCCTAAATCATCAAAGATTATTCCCTTAATATTAGCAGGTAATTTCTTTAAAATTTCTTTTAAAGCATCAATTGCAGCATTATCTAAAATTCGATTAATAAAAAGATATGCTGGTGTAACAATTTCAGAAATTAAAAAAGTATTAGGCATCCCTACACAAAAATCTTTTAAAGGATAAACATAGGAAACATTACCTAACTTTTCATAAACTTTTAAATCATCTAAATTATTAATTGTAATTAAAATATTTTTACTTTGCATTTTTCCACGTACTTACTGATAAACCATCACCAATATCATAAAATTCCGTATTAAATTCTTCATTATTTTTTAAAAAATCAATATAGTTTTCAATTTTTTCTACTAAACTTTTTAAATTTTTACTTTCTATTTTCGAACTTTTCCCCACATATCCATGAAATTTAAGATTATCTGTAATTATAGCTCCCTCTGGTTTTAAAAAATATTTATATTTCTCAAAAAACTTAGTATATTGTCCTTTTGCAGCATCAATAAATATTAAATCATATTTAACTTCTTCTCTTAAATTAACATCTAAGGCATCTTGAAAAACCACATTAATTTTTTTATCCATACCACATCTTTTGACATTCTTTAAACATTCCATATAGCGAGTTTCATCTCTTTCAATCGTTGTTACTAATGTATCTTCTTTAGCACTTGCCATCAAAATTGCTGAATAGCCAATTGCTGAACCAATTTCTAAAACATTTTTAATATTATGTTCTTTTATATATTTCATTATAAAAGCTATGGATTTTTTTTCAATAATCGGCACATTCTTTTCTTGGGCATAATCTTCCATTTCTAATATTAATTCTTTCATATCTTACCACCTATACTCATTTATTATCTCTTGAAATTCATCATAATCTTTCGCAAAATGTAGTTTTCCATCTTTATCAGCATAAAAATACAAATAATCTGTAGAACTAGGATTTAAAGCTGCTTTTATTGAAGCTTCACTAGGATTACAGATAGGTCCAACTGGTAAACCTAAAAAACCACTTGCTCTAGTATTATATGCGTTTTTGGCTTTAAGGTCAACCTCTGTTAATACTTCTCCCAAATTTTTCCTAGCTCCATAATACGTCGTAACATCCATTCCCAAGTTCATATTTTCCGCTAATCGTTTGTAAATTACTTGACTAGCTATACTGCGATCTTCACTTCTCATCGTTTCATTTTCGATAATACTCGCCATTGTTAAAATTTCATGATTTGTATAATCAGAATCTGCAATTTCTTTTTGATATTTTGCTAATATTTCTCCCGTTTTATCTAACATTTTTCTAAAAACATCTTCAATTGAAATCTTTTTGCTAAAATTATAAGTCGCTGGAAATAAATATCCCTCTAAAGAATAATAAAGTTCTGAATTAAGAATACTATCATCCAAAAAATCATATTCCTTAATTAAACTTTTTAAATAATCTTGATCTTTTAAAGTATTTAATATTTCTTCTTCACTAAAGCCCAAACTTTCTTCTAATTGTTCCATATAAGTAGTAAGTCTTTTCCCTTCAATAAAAGTCAAAGTCACCCCATCAACAAATAAAGTCCCCTCATTTAATCTTTTAAAAATTTCTTTAGCATCAAAATTTCGATCCAGTTCATATTCTCCGGCTTGAATTATTAAATTACGATGTAAAAGAACATATATATAGGCTGAAAACTTACTTTTCAAAAGTTTAGAAGCTGTTAATTCTTTTATAACTTCTTTCTTTCCCATCCCCTCTTTAATATTGATACTAACTATGTCACTTGTTTTAGAAACACTAGTTAAACCATAAAAATATAAACTTACTATTAATAATAATACAACTAAAATACTCACTATAACTATAATTATCTTCTTCATTAATTAACCACTAATTCTTTCTAAAATTTTTTCTAACATTTGCACTTCGTCGCTATCTACTTTTTTTAAAACATTACCCTCTTTTTTACCAGCATATAATTTTTTACTATTCACATCCTGATAAGTTAAATAAGTTCCCTCTCTATTTTCATATTTAAACAATAATTTAAAATTTCTAGTTTTATCTTTACTATTCTTTAAAATCATTTTAACCCCCGCAAATAACTTTCTAATATTACTGAAGCTGCAATACTATCAATTTTATTTTTAGTATCTTTAACATGCTCATTATTTAAATGAATAATATCTTCAGCACTCTTTGTAGTTAAACGTTCATCCATTAATACTACATCTAAATTATGTTCTTCCAACAATTCTTTAAATTTAAGACTTCGGTTACCAGCAAAGCCAACACTACCATCCATATTTTTAGGAAATCCTAAAACTATTTTAGTAACATTATAATTAGCAATAAGCTCTAACAATTCAGGAATAATACTAGCATAATCTTCACTTGCAAATTTAATAGTTTTTAAAGGAGTAACTAAAGTATTAGTTTTATCAGTTATGCTTATTCCTAAACTTTTAGTTCCTAAATCTAATCCCAATATTCGCATATTATTTACCTTCATATGAATTAATAAGTGCTAGTAATACTTCTTCTCTTTTTAAAGTTTTAATTTTTTCACGAGCCCCTTCAAAATTGGATATATAAGTAGGATCACCAGTTAATAAGTATCCTACTAATTGATTTTCAGCTTTATAACCTTTTTTATTTAAAGATGTAATTATTTCATTTAACGTTAATAAAATTAATTCTTGTCTTAAAGCTGCTACATTAAAAATACTTGTTTTGTCCATAAATTTACCTCTTTACTCTTATAATTCTATCAAATAAAACTGTCATTTTCAATACACTTTAATCTTTAGCTTAAATATGATGATTTATATGTGCTTCATCTTTTTCATAACTGTGATTTTTAATTTTACTATTTAATTCTCTCGCACTTAACTTATTTAAAATAACTAAATTTTCATAATATTTTCTTTTAGAAATATTATGAATAGCTAAAAGTAATGCAATATGCTCCCAACTAAAATTATTTTTTAAAATTTCAAGATTAGGAAAATCATTATAAAATTTTTTAAATTTAACAAAATTACGATGATTATAAAATTTACCATAATTTTTGGCTAAAGTATCATAGCTTTCTTGTAATACATCAATATCTTCTTTAGATTGGGAAGCATTTTGTAATATTTTTCCTATATTCCAAAAATGTTCTAATACATAATTATTCATATTTAACTCATATTCTTTTTGCATTTTTTCTACACTTTCAATTTCTCTAATGATTTTTTCATATATCTTTTTTGCCATAGTATCTCCTCTTTTGAGGCAATACTATAACACATCATTTAAGAAATAATTGTCAATTTTTGTCTTTTTTATAAATTTTTTTATTTTTATTGTTTTTCATATCAAAAAAAATTACCAAATCTTTATAGATTTAGCAATTTATTTTATGATATATATTAATTTTCAGTAAGTTAAAACTGTACTATGGTTATTTTCACCTAAGGCTTCTTGCAGTCTATCTGTTACCCATTTTACTTGTGATGATTCAGTATAAACTGTTATGTCAGGTGAAACTGAAGCCACTGTAACTGGATTACCAGTAGGAGAAGTAGATGGTCCACCAAACATAGCTTGATATTCTAACACACCAGTTATTGTGTTATAGGGAGCTTTAGGTAATTTTAATTCTGTTAGTTTTGTATCTCCTGCAAACATTACAAATACCGATTCTAATTTCGGAACATTCCAATTACTTAAATCGACTTTGGTTAAACCTGTACAATCTTGAAACATGCCTCCATAATACCGATCACCCATATTTGTTACATTAAATACATCCCAATTTCCTATTGGACTTATGTCGGTTAAATTTGTACAACCTCTAAACATAACTCCCATATCTGTTACTGAAGATACTTTCCATTTACTTAGTGGAGTAAGATCACTTATAGGACAATTGTTAAACATAGCATACATACTCTTCACACTTTGAGTATTCCAATCGGCTATTGGACTAAAATCAGATATATTTGTACTTGCAAATAATCTATTCATATCTGTAACTTTGGAGACATCCCAATTACCCATTACTGATATATCTCTTATTACACTATTTCCCCATATAAAACCACCAATATTAGTTACATTAGAAATATCCCAATTGGCAATTGGACTTAAATCTTTTACTAAAGTAGCAGCAATCATATAATTAATAGTTGTCACATTTGACATACTCCAATTTTTTATTGGTGTTAAATCGCTTATTTTTGTACTATTAAATAGTCTACTCATATCTGTAACTGATGTAGTATCCCAAGTAGCTATTGGAGATATATCCGTTAAATTTTTGCAGTCATTAAATGTACCAGACATATAAATAACATGTGAGACATCCCAATTGGCTAGCGGTGTTATATCACTTATCTGAGTACCAGAAAACATATAAGTTATATTTGTGACTTTAGATACATCCCATTTACTTAGTGGTGTTAAATCACTTATTAGAGTACTTTGAAACATAGATTTCATATTTTTAACCTCAGAAACATCCCAATTAGCCAATGAATCGATATTTGATAAATTTATATCGCCAACAAACATTTGATCCATATCTGTTACATTTGAGACGTCCCAATTTTTTAGAGAAGTAATATCAGTTAAATTTCGACATCTATTAAACATATTAACCGTATCGGTTAATTTAGATGTATTCCAATTTTGCAAAGCCCTTACATCATTTATACCACTTTCCCAAAATATACCATACATACTTGTTACATTCATAGTATTCCAATTACTTAATGAAGAAACATCATTTAAATTAGTACAATTTTGAAACATCCACTTCATATTTGTTACATTTTGTACATTCCAATTAGTTAATGCACTTATATCAGTTAAATTTGTATCTTGATAAAATAAATTATTCATATTAGTTACTTCACTGGTATCTAAAGCATTACCAGTTATCTTCTTTAAATTGGTAAATTGATAAAAAGCATATCTCATATCTTGTGGTGCTCGCATTGGTCCATTTGCTCCTATATATAAATCATAACTATCATTTTCATTTGGAGTTTCTTCTAACCAGCCCATTACTTCATCTGATTTGGTTTCTTTATTGGTATCTCCTAATTCCCATGTCTTAATGGCTTTTGATGTGTCTATATAATCTACTAAATAAATATTTTGTATCTTTTGATATATTCCTTCGTCATCATAAAATATTGAAACAGTTTTATTTGTTTCTGTACCATTTTGTTTTTCTGTTACATATTTATTCAGCTTAACTAAGTATTTATAGGTTCCATTTTCTCGACATACCATATTCTCGGCTTCTATTTTAACATTTAACATTTTGTTAGCTATATAATTTTGATAACTTTCTTTATTTATTAATTCTACTATGGCACTTAAGTAATCGCTACTATCTCCATCTATTTCAAATGTAGTTTGATATACTTTGGTATTATTCACTTTTAAAGTGCTTAAATCTAATGTTTCATCTAAGCCTAAACCTTTTAAATATAACAATACATCTTCTTTTTCTAAGACACTACCCATACTGCCTTCTTTAGTTTCTAAGGTTACTTTAATATCTCCACTACAGCTATATCTGATGTTTTCCATACCCTTTGATGATACTTCGATTATATTATGGGTTCCGGTTGTTAAATCAGTTTCATATCGATTGTCTTTATCTACTGCTCCATAATAACTTCCGACATTTGCTAGTTTCATATCATTGTTATCAACATGAATATGAATATCATCATATAGAGTGCTTACTGATAATGAGTGTTTTTTTGGAGTATTGGCTGTTATCATAGATTTACTACCATTACCGTTAACTGTTACACTAAAATAAGCATATGTTGCACTTATTATAAGTAATAACATTATTAATACTCCTACTAAGCTTATTATTATTTTCTTATTTTTCATAAGCTTAGCTCTCTTTCCTCAAGAATTAATCTTGGTAAGATATTTGTTAATACCAATGGTATTAACAAACTAAAATATTTTAGTTTGTTAATACCATTGGTATTAACAAACTAAAATATTTTAGTTTGGCTTTCATCTTTTTTTCTTTTCCTTTCCTACTTATATATACTTCTTACTATGTATATCTTGTTTTAATTATAATCAATAATTATTTATATTTCAACATATTTGGTGTAAATTATTCTTCACATTTTTTTAAAATTATCAAAAAAACTTGTTCTAATATAAATTTATTGTTAAAATATATATAGGAAGTGCGAATGAAATAGCACTACCATTATGGTAACGCTAATCCATTAGGGTTAGCATTTTTAATGTAACAATTACTAAAAGCAATGTTAAAATAAAATTAATTATTAAAAGTATATCACGTTGTGTTGATACTCTCATATTTATACCTCCTTTTTATCAACCAAATCCCCCTGTATTAGAATTTCAAATTAATAAAAGTTTTTACGGTAATGCTATCCCTTGCACCTCCACGTTCATTTAAACATAAATAACATAAAAAAACAAATTGCGAAATCTCTAGAGATTTCGCAATAAATATTTACCAAATATCTATAAATTTCGCACCAAAAAGTGACCAAATCTCTAGAGATTTCGCAAATCATCATTTTTGACACAAATTTGACATTTTTTTACTCTTTTAATAAGCAATGACTGTACTATTATTATTTTCTTCTAAAGCTTCTTGTAGTCTATCTGTTACCCATTGAACTTGCGATGACTCTGTATATACTGTTATGTTTTTTGGAACACTTGCAAAAATACTTACATAATTATTTGGAACTATATTTTTATAAGAAGCTTTCGGTAACTTTAATTCACTTAAACTTGTACATCCCGAAAACATTTTGGAAATATCTGTTAATTTTGGAACATTCCAACTACTTAAATCTACTTTTGTTAAATTCCGACAATTTTGAAACATACCTGGTATTGTATGAAAATTAGTACCTAAATTTGTAACATGAGAGACATTCCAATTGGCTATTGGCGCGATATCACTTATTTGAGTATTCGCAAACATACCTGACATATCTATAGCATTACGAGTATTCCAACCACTAATTGGATTTAAATCACTTATTAGCGTACCTGAAAACATACTTCTCATATCAGTCATATTTGAAACATTCCAATTTTTTAATGGACTTAAATCTTTTATTTTCGTACCTGAGAATAGACCTCCACTATATGTTGTTCCAGTAGTAGTCACATTGGATACATCCCAATTTAATAATGCACTTATATCTTCTAAATTTTGACAATTATTAAATAATGATTCCATAGTTGTAACTTTAGAGGTTTGCCAATCTTTAAGTGGTGTTATATCGCTTATTAAAGTACCTTGAAACAAACTATTCATATTCGTTACTTGAGAGACATCCCATTTCGAAAGCACTTCTATATTATCTATTAATGTATAATTAAACATAGAACCAATATTTGTTATACTTGACATATTCCAATTTTTTAATGGCGATATATCATCAATTAATGTGTATGCAAATAAATTACTCATATTTGTTACTTTTGAGACATTCCAGTTAGCTATTGGCGTTAAATCATTTATCTTTGTATTATAAAACATATTTCCCATACTTGTAGCACTAGATACATTCCAACTTGTTAATGGACTTAAATCTGATATTAATGTCCCATAAAACATACCTCCCATATCTTTCATAGAAGACATGTCCCAATTTGTTAAGGGGGTTAAATCACTTATTGATGTATTATAAAATATAGATTGCATACTCATCACATGTGAGACATCCCAATTTTCTAAACCTATTAAGCTAATTAAATTTCGATTATTTTCAAATACATATGACATAAGAGTAACATTTGATACATCCCAATTACTTAAGGGTGTTAAATCACTTACTTTAGTACTATTAAATATAGAAGGCATAGCAGTTACATGTGAGACGTCCCAATTGCTTAAAGAACTTATATCTGTTAAATTTGTACATTTACTAAATAACCCCCACAAAGTAGTAACATTAGATACGTCCCAATTGGCTAGAGAAGTTATATCACTAATTCCAGAACTATCAAACACACTTTCCATATTAGTTACTTTTGATACATCCCAATTACTTAAGGCACTTATATCTGTTAAATTTGTGTTTTGTCTAAATAAATATGACATATTTGTTACTTCACTAGTATCTAAAACATCACCAGTTATCTTTTTTAAATTAATAAAGTTATAAAAAGCATAACTCATATCTTTTGGTGCTTGCATTGGTCCATTTGCTCCGATATACAAATCATAACTATCTTCTATATCTGGGGTTGCTTTTAACCAGCCCAGTACTTCATCTAACTTGGTTCCTCTTTCGGTATCTCCTAATTCCCATGTTTTAATTGCTTTTGATGTGTTTATGTAATCTACTAAATATATATTTTGTATCTTTTGATATATTCCTTCGTCATCATAAAATATTGATACTGTTTTTGATGTTTCCTTTCCATTTTGTTTTTCTTTTATATTCTTATTTAACTTAACTAAGTATTTATAGGTTCCATTTTCTCGACATACCATATTATCAGCTTCAATACTTACATTTAACATTTTATTAGCTATATAATTTTGATAACTTTCTTTATTAATTAATTCTACTATGGCACTTAAATAATCACTACTATCTCCATCTATTTCAAAACTTGTGTTATATACTTTAGTATTATTCACTTTTAAAGTACTTAAATCTAGGGTTTCATCTAAGCCTAAGCCTTTTAAATATAAAAGTACATCCTCTTTATCTAAAACACTGCCCATACTTCCATCTTTGTTTTCTAAAGTTACTTTGATATCTCCACTACAACTATATCTGATATTTTCCATTCCTTTGGATGATACTTCAATTATATTATGAGTTCCCTCTTCTTTTGTTTTTTCATATCTATTGTCTTTATCTACTGCTCCATAATATCTTCCTATATTAGCTAGTTTCATATCATTATTATCAACATGAATATGTATATCGTCATATAAAGTACTTACTGATAATGAATGTTTTTTAGGTGTATTTGCTGTTATCATAGTTTTACTACCATCACCTGTTATTGTTACACTAAAATATGCATACGTTGCACTTATTATTAACAATAACATCATTAAAACTCCTACTAAGCTTACTATTATTTTCTTATTACTCTTCATTTTCTACCTTCATTCTATAAATTAGAATAGCATAGAAAAAATAAGTATAAAATATACTTAAAATGAGTAAATATCTACAAATTATAGAAGAAAATTCTACTTTTTGCTATCTTCTTTATCTAGTTCTTGAAAAAATACACTAATATCGACATTTAAAACTTCGGCAAATTTCCAAATAGTTCCTAAACTAAAAGTTTGATGATATTTGGCACTTTCAATATTCATAATAAAGCCTTCACTATAATGACACATTTGAGCAAATTTAACCACTGATAAATTTTTTAATTTTCTTTGTTTTCTTAAATTCTGCCCAACTAAGTAATAAATATAATTCTCATCTTTTTTAGTTACCAAGTTACATCACTCTTCCTATCAATATAATTTTCTTATTATTTTGCAAAAATAATCTCACTTATTAAATGAGATTATGATATAATAAAATTATTCAAAGAAATAGATTTGAGGTATTATGAATAATTTTAATGAAGATGATGACCGCTATATTTATGATATAGTTAGTAAAAATATTAAATATTTTCGAATGCATAACCAAAGTAAATATGCAAAATTTGGTAAATTGACACAAGCAGAATTAGCAGAATATTGTGATTTAAGCCATAGTTTAATAGCCAACATTGAATCAAAAAAAGTACAACAATATTTTAGTATTGCTGTACTCTATCGAATAAGTAAAGTTTTAGAAGTAGATATCAAAGAATTTTTTATAGAAAGAAAATTCTAAAGATATAACTCTCTTTTAAGTGGATGATAAGATTTTAAAATATTATCCAAAATATTAATTAAATAATTATCAATATCTTTTTCATCAATACAAGAAAGCTGTAAATATAATTCTTTGATAGCTTGTTTCATTAAATCAATATTACCATTAGTAAGTTCAATCATTTTTTTTATAGTAGTAGGTTTTATAATAAAACGAATTCTTTTTTTAAACATTAAATTAGAAGCTACTAAATTTTTTTGCAAAAGATAAGAATCTAAAATAGCATAAATATAATCAACATCTTTATTATAATCAATTGTTACTAAAGAATTATTTTCTTGTAATTTTTCTTGTTTATTTGGATCAGTTAAGAATGAATAATCAGACACAGTCATAATAAAACGTAAACGGTTCTTTAATAATTGATACATTGTTTTTTGATAATAAGTTGCTAAAAGTTGGGAATTATTAATAATATCAAAATCATCTAATATAATAGTTAAATTATCGAAATGAAAATATCGCCAATATAATTTTAAGAAATAATCTAAAAGTAATTCTGGTTTTTGACACAAAGCTATTCCTATTTCTTGATATTTATTTTTAAAACTATAACTATTAAAAATAAAATGAATTTTTTCGATTAAACTATCAAGATAATTATTAAATGTTAAAAAAACTTTTTTATATATTAAGGGGTGCTCAAAACTTATTCTCTCTAAAAGTTTTTTCATAAAAAAACAAGTATAATATAAATTACATAATTCTCTATCTAAAATTAAAAGATTATCGCTAGAACTAAAAACATTTTGTTCAAAAGAAACTGCTAAGCAATTACTATGAGAAAGATATTCTTGTAAAATTAAAGATTTTCCACTTCCAGCCGTTCCTAATAAAAAAATACTATCATCACTATGATTAAAATGTTCAATTATTTTTTTAATTGGTTCTCTTACTATCTCCTTTGCCATATAATCCCCTCTTTTTGAAAGAATATTATATAATAAAATGCGGTTAATGTAAAGGTTTTAACTTATTAGAAAAGCTAACTTACCAAAGATAAAGGAAGAAGCAAAATACAAAAAAATATTTATAAAAGTCATAATAACTATTAAAGACAAAGAATTTTTAAAATAAATTATTAATTTATTCAAAATATGTGGATCTTTTTTATAAATTATTAAACCAACAACTAAACGACTGATATTCATAATTTTATACATGAAGAAAACAATAATAATTATTGGAATTAATTTATTAAAAATAATATAAATTAATATATAAAATAAACCTTTAATTTTAAAAGCATTAAAAAATAAACATATTAAAAAACTAACTGAAAGACTTTCATAAAAAAGATAAAAAATAGCCAAAGGTAAACCAATAATAAATGTCGCTGATATTAAAATTAAAGACATCATAATTAAATCTTTAATAATTGCATTATAAGTAAAACTAGGTGAATTTTTTAACGTATAAATTAAATTAGCTTCTACATTAGCATCTAAACAATAATAATAAATAAAACCTAAAACTAAACCTAAAACAATGATAATACAGGCAAACGACAAGTACTTCTTATGAGCTACTTTGATTTTTAGCATATTATTCACCACTTAAGATTATGCAAAAAGACTTTAAAAAAGACCAAAAATATGATATATTTTTAAACGAGGAGAGTTTGTATGAATAAAAAAACCAGAAAAGCTATTGTATGGGTTATGTTATTTTTAATGATAGCTAGTTTCATTTCCGGAGTTATTGTTTACGTTCTAAGTTAAATTAAAAAAGATTAATAAATTTTGAAATTTTTCTAAAAAAATAAAAATTATTAATAATGAAGAAGCTAAAAATGGACCATAAGGAAGTTCATTTTTTTTCTTTAAATAAAGATTAGCTAAAGCATAAGGCAATGCTAAAAATGAGGCAAAAATAAGACAAACTAAACTCATTCTTAAACCAATATAAGGATAACCTAATGTAAGACCAATTAAAAAAGCTAATTTTATATCTCCACCTCCCAAAGATTCTCGGTGATAAATTTTATCTCCTAATAATTTAATTAAATACATAACACTAAAAGCTACTACTCCATAAATAAGAGCAACAAAAGTATATTGCCAACCACCCTCTAAATATTTTAATACAATTAACATAATACTACCTATAATTAAAGGTGAATCTAAAATTACCATATATTTAAAATCACTAACAAAAATAATCAATGTTACAGACACCAAAACTAAATAAATAGCTAATTTAATTGTAAATCCAAAATATAAATAACCACCTAAAAAAAGGAAACCAGTAATTAATTCCATTAAAAGATAAGTTATACTTAAATCATGATGGCAATGCCGACATTTACCTTTTTGTATAAGATAAGAAAAAATAGGTATTAATTCATACCATCTCAAATTTTCATGACAATAATCACATTTACTACGTGCATTAATAAAATTTTCTTTTAAAGGTAATCTAGTCCCTAAACACAAAAAGAAAGAACCCATAATACTCCCTAAAATAAACATTAATATTTCCATAACCACAACTACCCTACATAACATTTTCGTACATCCCAAACATTGGAATGACAACTGCAATAATAATACCTCCAACAACAAATGCCAAAAGGCTTATTAAAACTGGTTCTATAAATGATTTTAAATTATTGACAATATTTTTATGTAACCCTTGATAATAAGAACTTACTTTTTCCATCATATTATCTAATTCTCCTGTTGATTCCCCCGTAACTATCATAAAATAAGCAACATCTGGAATAGCCCAATGATCTTTAAAAGCCTCGGATATCTTTTCCCCTTTGACAATATTATTAATCGTTTTATATAAAATACCTTTATATACTTCATTGCTCGTCACTTTACTTAAAATATCAATACTATCAGTAATAAATACATTATTTCTTAAAAGTGATGCAAACGTTTTAGTAAAAATAGATAATTCATTATATATAATTATATTTTTAATAATCGGAATATGCATAAAAATTATTTGAATTGCTTTACGAAAAGCTTTAATATTTTTATAAGCCACAATGAGAAAAATAACAATAAAAAGGAAAACTCCCACGATTGAGACAATATTTAATTTCAAAAAATTACTAACATTAATAATTAATGCTGTTAAACCACTTATTTCTACATCAGCATCTGCATAGATATCGACAAATTTTGGAATTATACTAATTAAAATAAAAGCTACGACCACAATTGAAAAAACTGCCACAATAGCGGGATAAGTCATCGCACTAATCATTTGCTTTTTCGTTTCATCCACATCAGTATAGTAATTAGCCATATCATCTAAAGTTTCAATTAAAGTTCCACTTGCTTCCGCCGCTTTTATCATATTAATCAAAAGGGCTGGAAAAAGTGTCCCTTGTTTTTCTAAAGCATGACTAAAAGAAGAACCTAAAACTAATTCATAAGAAATCGAAGCAAATGCTCTTTTACGATTTTTTTTCTTTATTTGTTTTGTCAAAATTTTTATTGAATCATTTAAAGTTAAACCTGCTTTTAAATAAGTTGATAATTGCGTTAAGAAAAAAATTAGTTCCTTAGTTGACATCTTTGGATTACCTAAAGTTGTTTCCTTATAAACAAAATTAATCCAAGAACTTGTCTCAATACTATACACTGTATATCCTTCATTAACTAAAAAAGCATTGATATCAAGTTTTGATTGACCATTCATAGTTCCTTTAACAATTTTACCATTTTTATTACGAACTTTAAAACGATAAGCATTGACTTCTTTACTACGAGTTGCTCCAGTAGTTTGTAAATCTTTCAACAATTCTTGCGACTCAGCTTGCAATTTTTGCATTGTTTTAGCACTATAATTATATACTTTCTTACTTTTCTTTTTCTTCTCTTCATTTTCATAAGTTGGAGCCCCAATAGTTTGTTTAGTCCTTTTATAAGCCTTATCAAGGCGCCAACTTAAACTGTTATAAATAAAAACAAAAAAATCAAATGTACAAGCTTTAATTCCAATAAAAGCATAGGAAAAAATAGAAAAAATAACTAAGATAATATTCTTAAAGAAATTAATAATTGAAAATTTTTTCTTTGGTTTCTTAGTCGTTTCTTCCATAAGAATTTACTCCTTACTATCCTCGTTTATTATAACATAATTATTTGTATGTTTCTAGTAGCAATAAGCATAAAATATAGTAGGTGATTAATGATGTTTGGACCACGAAGTTTAATGGGCGGCCTTTCTTTTGGTAAAGTCCTCGGAGGAATTTCTAAAACTTTAGGAGTTGTTAATCAAATAATTCCCCTTTATAAAGAAGCTAAACCCATGTTAAATAATGCTCGCAATGCTTTTAATTTAATAAAAGAAATGAGTACGACAACTACTAACAGAGTAATAACAAATACTAATAAAAATTTAAAACCAATTAAAGATAAAATAAATAATGTTTCTAGCTATGAAACCAGTTTTACTCCCACTAAAAAAGGTCCTACTTTTTTTCAATAAGACCTTTTAACAGGACATTATCCCATTTTAGTTTAATTTTCAAAAGCCAAGGAACCTTCGGAATTAATTCTAGATTATGTTTCATTAAATAAGCATAATAATCTTCGTTATTACTAATTCCAAATTTCAATTCTCTTTTTTTTAAATGTTGGTGACCTTTAATACATAATAAAATAATATAATAATGCTTATTTTCATAAATAGCTTGTTCATCGACAATTTTAAAACCCTTTTTATTTAAAGAACTTCGTAATTTATAATAATCATTATTACTAGCCAAAACCAATTTATTAGGACATTTCTCATGTTCTAAAATACTTAAAATATTACTTGTTCCCATCCCCGCAATCACTACTGTATTAAAACTTACGGGGATATTTTCAAAACCATCACTTAAAAATGTTTGAATTTTTTGACCTGACTTTTGAATATTCTTTTGGGCAAATGCCAGAGCATTCGGCGATATATCACTAGCATATACTTCTTTACATAAATTATTTTCTTTTAAATAAATACTTAAATAACCATGATCACAACCAAGATCTAAAACAACATCATTAAGCGATATATCTGATGCGATTGCCCTTATTCGTAAACTATCCATAATTAGTTATCTAAAAAATCTCGCAATTTTTTAGCCCGTGATGGATGCCGTAATTTTCGTAATGCTTTAGCTTCTATTTGTCTAATCCGCTCTCTTGTAACATTAAATCTTTTCCCAACATCTTCTAAAGTATGACAAGTACCATCTATTAATCCAAATCTTAATTCCAATACTTCTTGTTCTCTTGGTTGTAGCGTTTGTAAAACATCTTTTATTTCTTCTTTTAAAATCTCATTTTCTGTATACTCTTCTGGTGACAAACTACTTTCATCTTTAAGGAAATCTCCCAAATGTGAATCATCTTCTTCACCAATTGGTGTTTCTAAAGAAACTGGTTCTTGACTAATTTTAATAACTTCTCTTACTTTATCGACTGAAATTCCCATCTTTTTAGCAATTTCTTCATCAGATGGTTCCCGATTTAATTCCAAAGTCATTTGTCTTTGGACTCTTACCATTTTATTGATAGTTTCTACCATATGAACAGGTACTCTAATAGTTCTTGCTTGATCAGCTAAAGCCCTCGTAATCGCTTGTCTTATCCACCAAGTAGCATAAGTAGAAAATTTATAACCTTTATCATAATCAAATTTTTCAACGGCTTTCATCAAACCAATATTACCCTCTTGGATTAAATCTAAAAACAAAAGTCCCCGACCAACATATCTTTTAGCAATACTTACTACTAAACGCAAATTAGACTCTGCCAAAACCCTTTTAGCTTCTTCATCTCCATCAGCTATTCTAATACTAATATTCATTTCATCTTCATTGGATAATAAACTAATTCTTCCTATTTCTTTTAAATACATCCTTACTGGATCATTAATATTGACATCCTTAGTTATTTCGGCATCATCTAACAAAAGAGGTTCTTCTTCTAATTTAGCAAAATTAATTTCCCCCGCAGCACTACCAGCCTCTTCTGCATCTTCTTCTGTTATTACTGATATTCCTGCATCGACAAAAGTATTATATAAATCATCTAAAGTATCACTATCAATTTCTAATCCCTTTAAAGACTTAGCTAATTCTTCAAAAGTTATATAACCTTTTTCTTCCCCTTTTTTAATTAATTCCTCTTTTCTTTCCTTAATTGTTTTAATTTCCACCATAATCTACACTTCCTTTTTTACTTCTAACATTTTTTTTTGCAATAAAATCTGTTTATTAATATTTTCCAATTGTTCATCAACCGAAGAAGTTCTTTTGATTTTATTCTTAATATTTTTAATATTTTCCCTGTTTAATAATCTATCTAATGCATTAATATACTCTAAAAACGTTTTTTCGTCAAGTATTTCCAAAGAAACCACTTTAGTAATATTATTAACTAAATCTTTTAGATTATCATAATTTTCTAAATAAGTTAAGAAATCAGCCATATTTATTTTGCCATATTTATTAATAAAATACTCAATTTCTGTCACTAAATCTCGTTCTTCTTTATTTTTAAGATAACCTAACTTCTTATTAAAAATCGTTAAATACTTACTATCACACATCATATAATACAAAATATTATAAACACAAATTTGATATTTATTATCCTTATTTTCGACTACTTTTGGCACCACTACTTCTTTTGCTGGTTCTTCTTTATTAAAAGTTATTTCTTGTTTCAATAATTCATAATCTAAATTATAATCATCACTTATTTTTTTCAAAGTTATTTCTTTAGTTAAATTATCTTCATTTGCTAATAATTTAATTACCTCTTTTACATATTTAATTAACTCTTCTGTATTCTCTAAATTTTTATTATTTTTTAACTCTTGCAAACGAAAATCTAAAAAACTAAGTGGTTTAGTCAACACTTCCTTCAAAGCATCAACTCCAAAATTCACAATATATTCATCCGGATCTTTACTACCCGATAATCTTATCACCTGACAAGGAACATTATTTGCCACTAAAAGACTTCCCACGTTTAAAGTAGCTAGATTACCAGCATCATCATTATCTAGCATCAACACAATTGGTACTCGCAATTTTTTTAATATTTCCACTTGTTCTTTAGTTATAGCAGTTCCCATTAACGCTAAAACATTTTTAATACCACTAGAATACATCCGAATCGCATCCATATTGCCTTCTACTAAAATAGCACATTTATTTTCGCGAATATAATTTTTAGCATTATAATAATTAAATAATATATTCCCTTTTTTATAAATAATAGTTTCTTTAGTATTAATATATTTAGCAGTATCTTCCCCATTAAAAATACGCCCGGTAAATCCCACGACTTTATTTTCTAAATTAGTTATTGGAATCATAATACGATTGATAAATTTATCATAGCCTTTAAGACCATCTTTATTAATTAAACCCAAATCATCTAACTTATTCAAAGAATAATTTTTCTTAGTTAAAACATTATAGAGATAAGTATTATCATTAATTGCATAGCCAATTCGAAATTCTTTAATAATATTTTCATCAATATTTCGTTTGGCTAAATATTCTTTAGCTTTAATGCCTTCCTTACTATTTAAATTATTTTGTAATATTTTTGTTGTAAAATCCATTATTTCGTATTCTTCTTGAAACTTAGTATTTTCCGTTTTACCAGGATTTATGTCTAAATAAATGCCAACCCGGTCTGCAACTTTTTTAACCGCTTCCATAAACGTAACATTTTCATAATTTTGAATAAAATTAAACACATTACCACCTTTACCACACACAAAACACTTAAAAAGTTGCCGTTCTTTAGAAACCGACATACTAGGTTTATGGTCATCATGAAAAGGACAACGCCCAAAGTAATTTTTGCCTTGTCTCGTTAAAGTAACATAATCAGAAATAACACTAACAATATCGGCCGAATTCCTTATTTCATTAATTTTTTCTTCATTTATTAATTGCATAAATTTTTACCCTCTACTTATATATATTTGCGCCTACCCCTTGATTTCCTTTTTTTAAATGACAATTTTTTGCAAAAAATGCTAAATTTGACACTAATTTAACACATTTAGATGCAATTTTAAACCTCTTTCTTCTAAACCATTTTGAATTTTGTCGGCAAATTCTTGAAACAATATCGAAAACTCAGACTCCGAACTAGATAAATCTTTTTGCCACATTTTTAGAAGCATTTTCTGAACCTGTTTAGGAATATCACTTGGTAAATCACCCGTATTTTGATAATATTCTAAAACCAAATGAGCTTCCTCTAAAATAGGTATATCATCAGGAGTTAAAATAATGCTACTCTCCCAATTTCTTTTATTACGATTTAAAAAAGTAAAAATATTAGCCACTAAAATTTCAATTTCTTGTGATAATGCCAACAATTCACCACGATATTCATTTAAAATTTGCTTCAATAATTTTCTTTTAAATATAATTTTAATATCCTGATATTTAATATCATAAGTTAAATTTGCTGCCATTTTTTGATAGTTTAAAACAATTTCTAAAACCCCTTGTATTAAATAAATTTGTTCACTTAAAGAAGTTGTATCAGTGCTTATTACTGCATAAAAATAATCAGATAATTCATTAATAATACTACGTAATTTTAAGATATTAGCATCTTCATAAAAATTTGCCATATTATCCCCTTCAATAGCAAATTTATTATATCAAATATTAAAATAATGTCAAACAAAAAAGGACCCCTTGATCCTTTTTATTAATCTTAATCCCTATAATTAAATTTACCCTTTTTAAGTAACCAGCCCAAAAATAAACTAGACAATAGAGCCAAAAATAAATATTGAAAAATTGAATCAAAAGTCTTTGGAATCGCTATTTCTTCAATAATTAAATCGGCATCTTTCTCTTCTAAATTTTCTAAAGGCTCAAACTCTATATTATCTTCCCAATTATTCTCTTCTATATTATTTTCCAATTTATCATTTAAATCATCTTCTAAATCATCAGACTTAGAGTTTTCTATTACCTCATCTTTCGGAACATCTACTACCGGTGGTTTTACTTCTTCCTTAATCTCTTCAATAATAATTTCCTCAGCCTCTTCATCTAAAACTTCAATTTCTTTTAAAGTTAAATCATTTTCTTTTAATTCATAAATTCCATAAGGCAGCACTAACTCTTTAGTATCTTTATTTATAGTAGCATATAATTCATTATTACTTTTTAAATATATTTGATATTCTAAAGGGGTTTTAACTTCTACACTAAATTGTTTTCGAATCACTTCTTTATTAATATCTAAAGTACTTTCTTGATCGGACATCACATAAAGAACATCAGCACTTTTCCGAAAACCCTCATTTTGAGAAATATCTTTAATCACATACTCACTATTAGATTTTACCGGAAAACTTAAAGCAGATGTTGTAAGTTTTAAATCCCCATCTAAATAAATTTCATACTGACTATTTAAAAGTTTTGCATCTCCTAAACGATTATCTACTCCATCTACAACTTCATTTAAATGTAACATTGTTCCATAAACCGAATACTTTAAAGTTTTACTAACATTACTCGGACCTTTCGTACTAGACCAATAATATGCTTTTCCATCAGTATAACATTTTATTTCTTGTTCATAAGTTTTTGAAAATTCAATTTCATAATCTCCTACTTCCTCATTGTAAATATTAATAGTTCTATCAATAGTATGAATTTTTAACCCTTTGACTATAGGATCATCATAAACTATCCAATTATTATAATATTTCATTTGATAAGTATCCCATATTTCCATCCGTTGTTCATGATAAAATGCTGGTGGTGTTGCTGATGGTAACATAATTTTTTGAAAAAGTTTATCAGCTTCTATATCATATGTCGTAATTTTATTACCTTCCGCATCACTTATATAATAAGTATTATAATTAAACATTTTCCAAATTAAATATTGGGTTAAAAAATAATGATAATCATCTAAATAGCTTTGATAACCATAATAAACATAAGTAGGAAAAAGCATATAATTATCTTTATCCTTAAAACATTTTTCTTTCGAATACTCCAATGTTGTTTCAAAATTATCGCCAATATAATATGTATCATCTTTACCATTTAAAGTAACACTAAAAATTGGTTCTTTAGTATCTTTATCATAAAGTTTTTTTACATTAACAATTTTAGTAACCGTATTAGACTTATAAGTAACATAATAAGGAGTATCAGTTCCTACAATCGTAGCACATTTACCTAAAATAATACTCATACTAAAACATAACAAAATAAATATTAATTTTTTCATAAATTACCTTTCTCTTCCATTTCTTGGTATTTAAGACAAATTAAAAACACAAGAAAAATTTGAAATTGTTACCTTTCAAATTTACCTGTGCATCTTAAATTTAACAGAATTAAGCTCTTTTGGCAAGCTTTTTATGCTGATTTTCGCCCCAAATAAGGAAATTTAATAATAAAGATGTCACCAATGTCGCTAAATAAATACTTATAGTGCTATTAAAAAATATAGCAATTAAGAAAGCTAAAAAGCCAATAATCACTCCATAAATAATTTTACCTAAACGATTAGTCGGCGAATATTCTGGCAAAGGACAAATCAAAATACTAGCAAAAATTAAATCACTATTTAATAAAGAAGCACTATTTTGAGTTACTAAATAATATATAAACATTAACCCTAAATAAGTTATATTAATCGTAAGTGGAATTTCTTTCTTATAATAAATACTAAAAGTTAAATAAGGATAAATTATTAAGGAAGCTAATATACATGTTGAAGAAATACCCCCAACGGATCTTCCTAATAATAAATCAAAATAAGTAAAACTAAAAGTATGACTACTTTCTAACAAACTTTCATAAGTAAAATTCGTAAAAATACTATTTATTAAAATTATAACTAAATAAATCAAACAAACTTTATTAATATTCCCATATCTATTCACTAAATTACTTAACGGATATAATATAATTAAACTCATAAAAAATACTAATAAATTAATATTATAAGGCATTATTAAAGCTACTAAAATAAGACAAAGTAAATTATAATCAATTTTAAACTTATGATAAGAGAATAAATCTCCCATTAATTTTACTAAAAAAGCTATTATCACTAAATATAAAGGTTTAAAAATTAACCAAAAATTAATTAAATGATGTTCATAAAGTAAATAGCCATTCTTAAAAATCCCATATAAAACAAAGGGAATTAAAATTAATAAATTAGTTACTACTAAATTTTTAATCGTTTTTGCTTGCATTTTCCTCACTCATTACTATTTCTTTTAAAGACAGTTTAGCAGGACAGATATAACTACATAAGCCACAACCTAAACATTTACTATTACCTACATTTTTTAAATAACATAATTTAACATTTATATGCATTGGACATACTTTAAGACATGCTCCACAGTTAATACACTTTTCTTCTTCTACATCTTTTTTAACATTAAATACAACTGTATCAATATCGGGCGTCATAATAATATCTTCAATTTTATTAACTTTCCATCCTTTTAAATAACCATTTAGATATATTTCATAATCATTAGTTATAAATTCTCCATAATTATTGACTAATTCTTCTAAAGAAACCCCCACTTTCGTCCGAATAATCTTTGATTTTTTTAAAGCATCACCCGTCAGAGCTACAATTAACGTATCTAAACAACGTTTTTTAATAAGGGCTAAATATAAATCATATACTTCACTAGTTTTTAAAATTAAAGTATCATTAGGAAAAATATTTAAATATTCACATAAAAAATCCGGATAACTTAAAAGATATTTATCTGCTGTTAAAACAAATTCAATACTAGGATAAGTCCCCAAGATAGATTTAACTTTTTTAATACTTTCTGAACTCGTATTTTTAGCCACAATTAAAGTACTAGAAACCTTTAATATTTTTTGTAATAGTTCAATAGTTTCTATTATTTCTTCATAATATTCTTTTAATATAGTTAATTCCCGTACATTATATTTTTCTTCATCGATACTACTTATTATTAAATTTGTAAAATGCTCTTGAGCCAATAATTTTTCCACTATACTATTAAAATGATTATCTTTTAAGGCTCTAATCAATTCTTCCCTATTAGTTATTTTCTTCGTTTTTAATTTACTTGCCATATTCTCTTTAAAATCATTGGTAATTTCTAAAGCTGGTAAATATTTTTTTTGTAAAAGTATTTTTTTATAACCAGATATTGTTCCTGATATCGAAGTAAGATATTCATCATAATAAGTATTTTTATAAATATAAGTATTTTTTTTAAAAGTCATCCTTTTTTTTATTGGAATATAAATTTTATTAGGACTTAAGTAATCGTAGATATGATTAGACAAATTAATTATTCTTTGATCATCAATTTTATATAGATTCATCCTACCACCACAATTCCTATATCTATTTTAACAAATTAGTCTTTTTATGTAAATAAAGTCTCCTAAAAAATGCTTTTTAATTATTGTATAAATTCTTTAGTTATTGTATAATTAATTTAGTAATAAAAGGGTAGATTGGGTGTGTGGCATTTTGTTTAGAGAATTCGATTATGATAATAAACCAGTTGTTGATATTGTTAATGAAATGATCATTGATGCCGTTAAACGGGGAGGATCAGATATTCACTTTGACCCTACTCCCGATGATTTAAACGTCAGAATAAGGGTTGATGGTTCTCTTTTAGATTACGCTAAAGTACCCGCTACCGTCAAAAGAAACTTAATAACGAGAATTAAAATTATTTCGGGGATGAATATTACGGAAGCTAGATTACCCCAAGATGGAGCCATTAAAGGTTTAATTGAAAATTTAGATGTTGACTTACGTGTTTCTTCTCTACCTATTGTCGATGGTGAAAAAATAGTTATTCGTATCCTCGATTATCGTATGAGTTTAAATGGTTTAAATTCAATTGGCTTATCTAAAACTAATTATGAAAAAATCAATGATTTAATTAAAAAACCTAATGGTATTATTATGGTAACTGGTGCTACTGGTACTGGTAAATCAACTACCGTATATTCTATGCTTCAAGTTCTAAATACAACTGAAAGAAATATTATTACCGTTGAAGATCCCGTTGAAATGAAAATTGCCGGCATTAATCAAGTACAAGTAATGAGTGAAATTGGTTTAACATTTGGTAATACTTTAAGAAGTATTTTAAGACAAGACCCGGATATCATAATGGTTGGTGAAATTAGAGATAACGAAACAGCCCGTATTGCCGTAAGAGCAGCTATTACTGGTCATTTAGTTTTATCAACTATCCACACTAACAATTCTTTAACTACTATTGAAAGACTTTTAGACATGGATGTTGAAAGATATTTATTAGGATCAGCTTTATCGGGTATTATTTCCCAAAGATTAGTTAAAAAATTATGTCCAAAATGTCGTACTAGTCGCCCTACTAATAGTTATGAAAAAAATTTATTTAAAAAAGTTTTAGGATTAGATGTTGAACAAATATATACTCATGTTGGGTGTGAAGAATGCATTAATGGTTACAAAGGGCGAATTGCTATCCACGAAGTTGTCATAATTAATCAAGATATTAGAGATGCTATTATCAATAATGTTAGAAAAGAAGATTTAAGAAAATTAGTTTATGGCAAAGATTCCTCTACGCTTTTAAAAGATGGCTTAACTAAAGTTATGGAAGGCTTAACTTCTATCGATGAAGTCTTAAGAGTAATTGATGTTGATGATGACTTTGGCGAAGATGAAGAAGAAATAAAGAATGCTGTTATTGGTCGCAACAATCCTTTTGTAAAAAATATAAATAAAATTGCCGAAGGTCAAGTCACAAATGAAAGTGTCGAACAATTATAATAAGCATCATGTAAAACTTGTGTTAATAAAATGTCAATATCAAGAAGTAATTTAACACTATTACTTCTTTTTTTATAGCAACTTTATTTTTTAGCTAAATTATACGATAACAAAAAGGCTAATATAGTAATAACAATACTCATCAAAGTAAAAGAATCAGGATATATAAATAAAATAGATGATACTACAAAGCCAATAATGATACTGTAAGTTAAACGAAAATGCTGATGCAGTAAATAATTTATCAATTTTAAAATAATAATAGCACTTATTAAAAAAGAAATAATAAAGGGAATAAAAGTAATTATAGTCTCTAAATTAATAGCTAAAGGATTAGCTATCGTTTCTAAAAAATAAGTATAAACCCCAATTAACATTAATAAAGCTGCTCCACTAATACCTGGAACTATTTTACCAATGGCATACAACACACCAGCTCCAAACATAGTTATAATACTAGGATGTGTTTCAATATTTAAATTACTTTTTTGGAATATAAATAAAATAACCCCTAAACTAAAAGCTAAAATAAAAGGTATCAGAGCTAAATTTTTATTACTTTTATTTTTAATTTCTTTAGCTAAATAAGGGATACATCCCAAAATAAGACCAATAAACACATAAGAAATGAAATCTCTTCTAACCCTTAATAAATATAATATAACATTACTAAATAATAAAACACTAATTAATATTCCTATCAAAAGAGGAACAATAAATAACAAATTGTTTTTTAAATCTTTTTTTAAATTTAATAAAGTGTCAATTATTTTTTCATAAATACCTAAAATAGTTGCTAAAACACCACCAGAAACACCAGGAATAATAAAGCCAAGACCAATAATTAAACCGTCAAGTAAATTTTTTATGAGCATAATTAACCAACCTTCTAAAAATATATGTTATAATTAAAATGATGTTTATGAAAAAATTTAAAAAAATATTGAAAATTATTTTAATTATTGTATTAGCTTTAATGCTAATACCTATTCTTATTAATTTATATGTTATTTTATCAGTAAGTAGTAATATTAAAGAATTAGATGATCTTCGTGAAACTTATGATTATGCTCTAGTATTAGGTTGCGGTCTTAAAAATGGTAAACCAAGTTTAATGTTGCAAGATCGTCTTGATATGGCCATAAAATTATATGAAAATAGCAAAGTTGCTAAAATAATTGTTAGTGGAACCCATCTAAGTAATTATAGTGAAGTTAATGCTATGGAAAAATACTTAAAAGAAAATAATATTCCTAGTACCGTTATAATTAGAGACGACTATGGTAATTCTACTAATGAATCTATAACTAATTATCATGAAAATTATCAAGACCAAAAAGTTATTATTGTTACTCAAAGATATCATATGTATCGTTCTTTATATATAGCCAAATATTACCAAATTAAAGCAATTGGGGTTAGTGCTAAAAAAGAACGCTATGTAGGACAATCAGTAAGAGATATAAGAGAAATATTAGCTCGCGTTAAAGATTTTATCTTTTTTACTTTCTAAATTTTGGTAGTCGCCAATAATTGGTTATTTAACTTGGCTAAAAAAGGACACAATAATATTGATGGTGATATATATGAAAAGTATAAAAAAATTAATATTATGTTTGTGTATATTATTTATGCCCTTAAATGTTTTTGCTTATTCAGATTACATTTATTTGGGAGGCAGTACTTTAGGAATTGAAATATCCTGTGATGGTGTCTTAGTGGTCGGTTTTTATCAAATCGCTGGCAAATATAATAAAGGTAATCCTCGTCTTAAAGTTGGTGATTATATTAAAGAGGTTAATGGCACTCCCGTTAATACTTTAAATGAATTAACTGAAGAAATAGAAAAATACACTGATGTAGGACAAGTAGAAATAACCTATAAGCGAGATAAAACAATTGGTAAAACCATGCTGGAATTAATAAATGAAAATGGTGTTTATAAAACTGGATTATACGTAAAAGATAGCATAACAGGTATTGGAACATTGACATATGTTGATCCTGAAACTTTGATATATGGAGCTTTAGGACATGAAATAATTGAAAGTAATAGTAAAAAAATAGTAGAAATAAAAACTGGTAATATTTTTCGAAATAGTATAGTATCAATTGATAAATCAACCGTTGGTCATGCTGGTAGTAAAAATGCTAAATATTATTATGATACTATCTATGGAAGTATTAATAAAAATACTAATCATGGTATTTTTGGTTTATATCAAAATAAAATTAATGAAGATTGGCCTTTAGTCAAAGTAGCAGCTAAAAATGAAGTTAAAATAGGTAAAGCTTATATTTATACGGTGTTAGATGGTGAAGAAATAAATCAATATGAAATAAATATTGAAAGAATTAATGAAACAAGTGATACTAAGAATATAACCTTTGTTATAACTGATCAAGAATTACTTAATAAAACTGGTGGTGTAATTCAAGGCATGAGTGGTTCACCAATTATGCAAAACAATAAAATAATTGGAGTTGTTACCCATGTTATCGTAGACAATCCTTACACTGGCTATGGTTTATTTATCACAACAATGTTAGAAGAAGGCGAAAAGAACTGAGCAAAATAATCTCTACTCAGTTCTATATCCACTCTAGGAAGTAAGATATTGTTCTTACTTCTTTTTGTTATTTTAAAATTCCAACTAGTTACTTTCTAAATTATAATTTAATGTTGGATAACCGGTATTTGAATCTATTACCCAATCTACTAAGGTATAATCTTTTAAGTCTGAATCTATACTTCCTAAATCAATATTATTTATATTACTATTTAATACATCTACAAAGCTTTGCGATTTTATTTCACTTTCACTCATACTTTTTGTATCTATTGATAAATTTGTACCATTAGATGAAACATTACTTCCATTTATCCCTGATAAATAATAAGCGTTTTTTACATCTACTGTACCTATAGTTGTTTTAGATCTCAATATTCCATATTTAGTAGGAGCTTCTAAATTGCCTAAATTGTAAACATTATTAATTTTCAAATTACTAATTACACTAACACTATTGATACCAGCTCCATTCTCAATAGATATTATCTTTCCTAAATTATATGAATTTAATACTACAGATGTTGAAGGACTTGATTCATTATCATTAACTACTCCCATTCCAGTTACAGTATTTGAAGTATTTGGAGCTTTAGATGTTAATATTCCAGTATTATATGAATTTAATATATATGATGTTGCAGATAAAGAATTACTCCACGTATGTGATATTATTCCACCTACATGAACTGAAGATGTATATTTTGTATCTTCTTGACCGGTTAAATTTCCTGTATTATAACATTTATTTATTATTACTTTTGAATTTCCTGAAACAACTCCAACTATTCCACCAGTTCTATTACCACCATTTATGTTACCTTTATTATAACTGTTTTCTATTCTTGATGAATTAGAATTTATAAGACGTCCTACTATACCACCAACATGATTTAGATAATTGTCAGTATTTTTCGAATTTATTTCTCCAGTATTATAACTATTTATTATTAATATTGATTCAGATGTTGCACAAGAATCACCAACAATACCACCTGTACTTATTGAAACTTTAGCATTAACATTTATTATACCTTCATTATAATTATTATCTATTGTTAATTCGCCATTACTTTTCCATCCTACTATCCCGCCTACTCTTGTTTCAGGAGTTCCTGTTTCTGTTACGTCTATTTTGCCAGTATTATAATTATTTGTTAATATTCCTACTGTTCCAGGATTTGCCTTTCTTCCTATTATCCCTCCAACACTTGCCCCTTCTCCTGAAGTTGTTTTAGATTCAACAATTATATTTGCTTTATTAGTACTATTTTCTATCGTAACATTTGCCTGTGTTAAACCTACTAAACCTCCTATAGACTTTGAACTTGTTAATAATTCATTGTATTCTACTTTTATTTGTCCATAATTATGACTTTCTTCTATTGTTGTAGTTACTCCAGTGTTTCCTACTAAGCCACCGACATTTATACCATTATTCCCTGCTATAATATTTCCTTCATTATTACTTCTACTTATAGTACCAATATCATCAGTTGTGTTTCCTAAATTTCCTACTAAACCACCAACATTTTTATTAACTTCTGTTAATGCTCCTGTATTACTACAATTATCCATTTTTAAAGTATCTACAAAACCTGCTATTCCTCCTATATAACCTGAGGCATTTCCTATATTTCCTTCATTACTACTATCATATATCTCTAATTTACTACTACCTGGTACTGAACCTACTAGCCCTCCTATGTATCCATCTGTTGTTGGAGCACTACTTACTATCTCTCCATAGTTATGACTTCCATTTATTATTCCTTCTCCTGGTCCTGTTGATGGTTTTCCTCCTGAACCTATTAATCCTCCCATATGTTTTAATCCTGTTATTGTTCCTCTATTATTACTATTCTTTATTGTATATGGTCCAATTAAATATCCTAATAATCCTCCGGTATCAAGATTATCTGTTGTTATGTTTCCGGTATTATTACACGTATCTACTTCTATTTTACCTTTTCCTTCTGTTTTTGCCATTATTCCGGCTGCTACTTCTCCACCACTTATATTTCCACTATTATCACTATTTATAAATTTTGCTGAATTTTCACTATATCCTAATATCCCTGCTGCATATTGCGTTGTTCCTTCTATAGTTACATTTACTTTATTATGAACATTATCAATTATTATACTATTCGCACTACTTGATGCTACTATTCCACTAGCATGTCCTGTTGTACCTTTTTTATTTACACTACCTGTTATAGTTAAATTCTTTATCGTATTTGTTGAACCAGCTATCCCTACCAACCCAAACAAACCAGCATGTTTATCTGTGACATTAACATACAAATTACTCAAAGTAAATTCTTGACCATTAAAGTTACCATCAAAGGTATTTCCTGTTCCTATTGGTGGAAAGCCTGTTCCTTCGGGATTGGTAAGTTCCGTTATAAGTTGTTCTGTTCCACCTACACCATTGATATCTCCATAATCGGTTCGATCATATTGTCTATAACTTTCTTCTTGTTTAAAGTCTAAATTTTTTTCTAAAGTAAAATAAGCATCTTCATTTGTTTCACCTTTATTTACTTTATTACTTAAATCTACTAAATCTTCGATATATTGAATTTTATATGGTTTTTCTTCTGTTCCTAAATCAAAGTATAAATAACATAACGTAGCACCTTTAGTTCTTAATGTTACTTTATTATTTTCTTTATTATATGTTAAAGTACCATCTATTTTGTTTCCATTATAATCTATACATCCTGATTTCTTATCATTATATCTTAAATCTGTAGGCCAAGTTGTATCTTCACTTTCGACATAAGTATAAGTTCCACCTTCTTGTTGAGTTTCATAATACATAGCAAAACTGGTTCCTTTACTTCCTTCACTTAATAAACTTACTTCATCTAAGATTACTTTCTCTTTCTTAGAAAATATTACATTTGATAATATTATTGTTAATACTATTAGTATTAACAAACTAAAATATTTTAGTTTGTTAATACTATTAGTATTAACAAACTAAAATATTTTAGTTTGGCTTTCATTTAATCTCTTCCTTTATTCTCATTATGCTTTTTTAATACTTTTTTATTCTTATATTATTTGCATATCATATCTAAATTATATCTTTTACTATGTTTGGTGTCAATAACATTTGTGGCATTACTTGACAAAAAAATAATGGCCATTAAAGACCATTATTATAGAACACATTAGAGTAGTTTTAACAAAGTTTGCCATGTTTTATTTTTCTTGGTAAGAATACCATCAACAACACAGTTATTATCAGTTTGGAAATGTTTAATAGCTTGTGTAAACTTAGGACCAGCAATACCATCAACAGGTCCTACTTCAGTATAACCTAGATAAGCCAAATACTTTTGTAAATGTTTTACTACCGGATGTTTACGATTAATACGAGCAGATACTGTAATAGTTTTATCTAAAGTTTCAAAATCAGGAATACCATCAACTTTAGTTTGGAAAGAGGCTTCTACATTGGAAACAAATTCCTTAAATGGATCATTTGTCAAAATCTTAGTACCAAGGAGGTATGGAAGTGGATCTTGAAAAACACGTTTATTATCATAAATAGCAAAATGTAAATGAGCACCATTACTATTACCAGTATTTCCCATATAACCTAAAATAGTCCCTTTAGTAACTATATCTCCTACTTTAACTTTTAGAGAACCTTTCTTTAAATGTAAATAGCGAGAAATATAATTATTTTGATGTTTTATTTCCACATAATAACCTGCTGTTTGCGAATATTTACTAGTTATAACTTCTCCATCTTCAATAGCAATTACATCATCAGTCGTTCTATTTTCCCCAATTAAATCAATTCCATTATGATTTCTTTTATTACGAGTCTTATAATCACTAGTCATATAATGCTTGCCTTTTTTTAAAACAGCTTCTTTAACATCAATAAATTTAATACTCATTAAAAATCCCCTTCACTTATAAGTTATGCGAAACTTTTTAAAATGAATGGTGGAAATACCTACAAATACGAAAATTATTACACTAAACGAAACAAAGCATAAATTAGAAAAGCACAAAGCAGAATATAAACAATAATACCATTAATAGATTCACTTTTATTACTTTTATATTTAAGACCAACTGCCATTGTAGCTAAATAACCCCCAATAAGTCCCCCAATATGGGCAGCATTATCAATACCATTTAAACTAAAACCTAAGAACAAGTTAACAATAATTATCGGAATTATTTGACTTTTTAAAACTCCCCCTAAATAAAGCCGATAATGATACCCAAAGTATAACAATGCCCCCATTAAACCAAATATCGCCCCACTAGCACCAATCGAAATACTATTTGGACCTAAGAATAATAAACTAAATAAACTAGCCATAATTATACTTAAAATATATATTATTAAAAATTTAACTTTCCCAATATAATTTTCTACTTGAGTACCAATAATCCATAATGAATACATATTAATTAATAAATGCCATAAAGAGCCATGTAAAAAAGCATTTGTAAAAATCCGCCAGAACTCCCCTTGCATTACTAATTCTTTATGATTAGCCCCTAAAATAATCAATGATAAATTAAAATTATCAGTTAAAAATAAAGATACTAAATATAATATCACACATAATAGCATAATTATTTTTGTCATAATAATTTTTTTAGGTCTAAAAACATCTTCAAACTTATCATTTTCTTTACTAGTTTTTTTATTAATATCTTGGGTTACATTGATAATTTGTTCCAAATTATCCGTTATTTTAAAACTATTAGTTTTTATCTTCGGAAAAAAATTACCCAATAAAGAGTTTTTAGCAATATCCTTAATATTATCAATTGATATAGTATTAATATATTTATTATTATAATCTTCTAATTTAATAGTATTATTTAAATCTAAACAAATATTTAAAGCATTCATTTTAAAAGATAAAGTCTTCCGTTTAATTTGTCTCATTACAAAATTCATCTTATATAAATCCATATTATATTGCTCATCATTATGAATATATTTCGAATTAATTCTAACTATTTTAATCGGATTTTCTAAATTTTCTAACCAAACTTCATTTTTTGCACCTTGAACATTTATTGGTGTATAATTTTCTTCGGTAACAAAATAATGAACTAAACTCATTATTATTTCATCTTTATTACTTAAAAGTGTATTCATGACCTCTCCTTACGTATATTATTCTATCCCTTTTCATATTATTAGTAAAGGGTGAATTTATGAATTTATATTTTCTTATTTACATTGCAGTTATTTTATACATTACTATACCAATATGTAAAACTGTCTGGTATGACTTAATTGATAATGATTTAACATTTTTACTTTGTACTAATTACATCTTATTATTTCTACTATCTGTAATTTTTAATTTTCAAACTAATTTACTTTATAGTATTTTAATTAGTTTAACTTTAATGATAATGGCTTTCTTACTAATTAGAAAACTAAAAGCTTTATTTGGACATTATCAACTTCTAAGTCTACCCTATTTTGTTTTTATTGTCTTTACCTTCAGTAGTATTTTAGTCCTTATCTAATTTATCTAAAAATTCTTGAAAATATGATGGGAGTTTACTTTCAAACTCCATTTTTTCTTTGGTAATAGGATGAGTAAAACGCAAAACTTTGGAATGCAAGAATTGTCCAAACTCACTAGCACTTCCTTTAGCATATAAAGGATCATTATAAACTGGATAGCCAATATAAGCCATATGCACTCTAATTTGATGGGTTCTACCCGTTTCTAAAACTAAACTAACTAAAGTATAATCTTTATATCTTTTTAATACTTTTAAATTAGTTCTAGCACTTTTACCATCTTCCCGTACTTCCATTTTATTAAAATTTTGTTTACTACGCCCAATCGGTGCATCAATAAAAGCTGTCTTGCTAGGAAAATTACCAATTAACAACGCATAATATTCACGGTAAATTCTTTTATTTTTAAAATCAGCAGCTAATAGAACATGAGCTTGATTAGACTTAGCAACTAACATTAAACCCGAGGTATCTTTATCTAAACGATGCACTATTCCTACTCGTTCACTTCCCCCAATATCACTTAAATTATCTGTATAATACATAAGGCCATTAACTAAGGTATTATTAAAATTACCTGCCCCAGGATGAACTACTAAACCACTTGGTTTATCAATAACCATTAAATCATTATCTTCATAAACAATATTTAAAGGCATTTCCATCGGTACTATTTCACTTCTTTGCTCAAAAGATTCATCAATTATAATATGATCCCCACTTTTAATTTTCATACTTGGTTTTACTTTTTGCTTATTTAAAAGAATATAATTTTCTTTAAGCATTTTAGTAATTAACTCTCTACTATAAGAAGTATGCCTACTTAAATATTTATCAATTCTTATTCCACTTTCCTCAACTATTATTTCCATATTCATCTTCCTTTTTATAAATGGCTATAATTAATAATACTATTCCCATAAATATTTCAATATCAGCAATATTAAAAACCGGAAAATTATAACCAATTATTTTAAAATCAAGAAAATCAATTACATAACCATAAATTATTCGATTTAACAAATTGCCAATAATACCAGCATAAAGCAATGCAAAAGCTAAATTATTTCGTTTATTACTTAAAAAACTTTTTTGATAAAAATAGATTATTCCTAACATTATAAAAGTTACTAAAACTAATAATATAACATGACCCGATAAAATATTCCAACTTGCCCCATAATTATAAATTTTTGTTAAATAAAAGAAATTAGGGATTAAAGAATATGTTTCCATCAAATTAAAACTTTTATCAATAATTAATTTAGTGATAATATCTATTAAAAGGAAAAATAATGCTAATATTATTATTTTTTTCTTCATCAAAATCACATCTTTATTATATCACTTCATCATAAAAAAACAAAGTCAATTCTAACTTTGCTATATTTCGACTAAAATAACATCTTCCCCAATTTTCTTTATTTTATCAAAACCAAAGGAGACATCTCCCACTCTAGTTACCATTTTAAACATTTTTTTAGGTTCTGCCACAAAATAATTTATTTGTCCTCTTTCATCAACTTTAGCATCCACAATTCTTCCCAAATTATTACCATCTTTAATATTAATAATATCTTTAGCTTGTAAATCACTTAACATCATCTAGGCTTCACCCTAATTAATTATATGTTATTTTATCAGTTTTCGCACATTTTCAATCGCAGTTTTTTCAATCCTTGAAACTTGGGCTTGAGAAATACCTAAAGAATCCGCTATTTCCATTTGTGTCTTCCCAACAATAAAACGACTTACTAAAATATCTTTTTCCCGGTCTTTTATTTTTTGCAAAGCTTTTCGCAAAGAAATCAACATATCTTTATCAGTATTAATATCTTTAATATCTGCTAGTTGATCAGACAAATAAATAGTATCACCACCATCATTATAAATAGGTTCAAAAATACTCATTGGATCTTTTAAAGAATCTAGGGCATAAGCTATCTCATACTCATCAATATCTAAATTTTTAGCAATTATGTCATTAGTAGGTTGTAACCCATACATACTTAAATATTCATCTTGAAATCTAATTATTTTATAAGCTAAATCTTTAACACTACGACTAACCCTTACTGAAGTATTATCTCTAATATATCTTTTGACCTCACCAATTATTAAGGGAACCGCATAAGTTGAAAGGCGCAATCCTAAAGAAACATCAAAATTATCAATTGCTTTAATAAGACCAATTACCCCAACTTGGAATAAATCATCCATATTATAACGAGAATTACTAAATCTCTTTAAGATAGATAAAACTAATTTTAAATTGCCATTAACTAATTCTTCTTTAGCTAAATAATCCCCATTTTGTAAACGATTAAATAATTCTAAAGTTTGATCATTATTTAATACTTCAATCTCACTTGTATTAATACCAGTAATATCCACTTTATATTTTGCCATAATTTTCTAACCTCTAACCAAATTATGGCTATTTTTCTTACTTTTTATACATTAATTATAAAACGAAATACTAAATTAATTAAAAAAATAAGTGTAATATTCAATTACATTTCTGTAATTTATATTACACTTTTATAGTCCTAAAAAGTATTATTTATTAATTACCTTCTAAGTTATAATTTAATGTTGGATAACCTGTTACTGGATCTATTATCCAATCTACTAAGGTATAATCTTTTAAGTCTTCACTATATGTTGTTAAGCCTTGATTATTTAGTGTCCCTACATTAGTATTTAATTTATAAAGTAAACTATTAGTATCATTGCCATTAGTATTTTTCATGTTAGCATCAGTTATTGGATTGGCACCACCTATGTCTCCTTTATTACTTTCGTCTATTCCACTTATTTCTTTATAATAGGTATTTTGAATATCTACAGTTCCTGTTGATGTATTTCTTATTACACTATTTTTTTCTGTTCCTTCTATATTCCCTGCATTATATACATTATTAATTTTAGTATTACTAATTGTCACAACCCGATTAATTCCAACTCCAATATTTTTAGATACTATATTTCCTAAATTATATGAATTTAATACTATAGTTGTTGATGGATTTGTACCATTATTATTAACTTCTCCTCCTATTCCACTTACATAATTTCCTGTATTTGTTGCTTTGGCTGTTAATATTCCTGTATTATATGAATTTATTATATATGATGTTGCAGATAAAGAATCACTCCATGTTTGTGATATTATTCCTCCTACTAAAACAGATGAAGTATATTTTGTATCTTCTTGACCTGTCAGATTTCCTGTATTATAACATTTGTTTATTATTAATTTAGCATTAACATTGTTTCCTGATATTCCTCCCACTCTAGTTCCTCCATATATATCACTTGTATTATAACTATTTTCTATTTTTACTATAGCATTTGCATTATTATGGCCTATTATTCCTCCAACACCTGTTTCGTTTGAAGTATTATTTATAGAAATTATACCTTTTTCACCTTCTGTTGTTTCTATTTCATTTGAACTATTGGTTATGGTTGTTGTTGCTGAATTATAGCCTATTATTCCGCCTACATATATTTGCTTTCCAGTTGGTTCATTTTCCGATTTTATTTTCCCTTTATTATGTACATCATATAAATTAACTGTTACTTCATATCTTGTAGTATTCCCTATTATTCCGCCGACTATAAGAACGGAATCTGATGATTTAGCATCTATTTCTCCTTTTTCTGTATTCACACTATTATTAATAACAAGCGTTGTATTTGCTGTATTTTTTTCTCCAATTAATCCTCCGACTGCAACATATCCTGTTCCTAGTGCATCTACTGTTATTTTATTTTCATTGGTGCTATTTTCTATTGTTGTATTTTCACAAGAAACACCTATTAAACCGCCTACTAATCTTGCAGATGTACTTTCATTTTTTAATATATTTATTTCTCCATAATTATGACTATCAGTTATTGTTATTGAAGCATTATAAGAATTTCCAATAATACCACCTGTATTTATTTCTTCTTTAGCATTAACACTTATTATGCCTTCATTATAATTTTTATCTATTGTTAAATTACCATTACTTTGCCATCCTACTATTCCACCAACTCTTGTAATAGTTGTTCCTGTTGCTGTTACGTCTATTTTTCCAGTGTTATAATTATCAACTAAATTTCCAATTGTTTCGGCTGTACTTTGCCATCCTATTATTCCTCCCACATTTGTCCCGTTACCATTACTCATTTCGCTTTTTACTTTTATATTTGATGTATTATAATTTTTAGTAATTGTTTTTGTTTGATTATATTCATATCCTATTATTCCACCTACTGCAACTTCACCTGTTCCTTTGGATATTACATTTATTCCTGCTTCTTCATTAACTGTCTCTATTTCATTTGTACTTTCTTCTATCGTAATAACACCATTTACTTTTCCCATTAATCCGCCTACATAAGATGCAGTTGTCGATTCATTTTTTTCTAATTGTATCTTTCCATAATTATGACTTTTACTTATAGTTGTATTTGATGCTGTTCCATTATCTCTTCCTAGTAATCCTCCAGCATGACTTCCTAAATTATTTGTTATTATTCCATAATTAGCACTTTCTTCTATTATTAAACTTGTTTTATTAGCTAAATATCCTACTAACCCTCCGGTATTATTTCCATTACTTATTTCTCCATAATTAACACAATTTATTATTTTATTTGTACTTCCTTCTTCTTC
>CANQTA010000007.1 GCA_947626655.1 uncultured Bacilli bacterium | reverse complement strand
TCATAATATTTTGCAAATTCTTTGTATTCCATTTTTATTCCCCTATAGGCATATTGTTTTTGACAATATGCAAGTGTGTTTTCTAAATTGTCATAGCTATTTAGTACTTATTATTTTTTTATTTAAATCTTCTAATTCTTTTATAGATTTATCATTTGCTAATATTTTCATTTGCCTGATAGCTGAATTATTAAGCTTTATTAATCTTTCTTTTTGCGGTATGCCATCGTTAATAAGTTCAGCATTTGTATTTTCTAAATTACATAAAATAAGTAAATGTTTTAAATCCGTATAATCTCGAATATTTCCTTCAATATTGGGATTTTTATCTCGCCATTCTTTTGCAGTCATCCCAAATAAAGCGACATTTAAAACGTCAGCTTCTTCAGCATACACATATTGTTTTTGTTTTTCAGTTAATTTAGGAATAATATTTTCTTTAATTGAATCAGTATGAATATGATAATTAGATTTAGCAAGCATTCTACTAGCTGTCCAATCAACTTTATATTGATATGCTTCATTCTTTTTTAATCTTTCAAATTCTTGGATAACATACAATTTAAATTCTGGAGATAGCCAACTTGCAAATTCTAAAGCTATATCACTGCAAGCATAAGTTCCTCCATTATTACCTGATTTAGATATTATTCCTATTGCGTTGGTTTCTTTAATCCATTTTTGAGGCGACATATAAAAACTATTTTTACCCGCGGAAGATTCAAAGGTCGTAAATTCGACACCTTTGAAATTTTCATTGTGTAATCTTTCCCACAATCCTAAATAGGCAATAACATCTCTATTTCTCATCCAAGTTTGAATTGGAATTTTTGGTTCCTCAGGATTAGCATATCTAGCCAAATCTGTAAGAGAAATATATTCTTTATTTCCTATTCTTATTACATTAATTTTATTATTATTCACATTAATTTCTGATTTTATTATTTCTTTATTCATATTTTTCCCCCTCAATTTCTAAGATTATTTTATCATAAATTATTGAATAATAAAACTCGAACTTATCAAATAATTTAAAAAGTCCGAGTTTGGTATTTATCTGGTGCGGTTGAGAAAGTTATCTACAACTTTTACCAAGAAATTACGATTGAATCAATCTTTAAATATATTTTACCAGAAAAAGAAAAAAGTAGCAATAATTATTTGCTACCTGTTAAGCCTTTTTTATCTGTGCATTTGACTTTGATACATTTCGACCCATTCACCATACAAACTTTCTAAAGCTAATTGCCTTTTTGCTTTTTTATATATTCCTTGAAAATTCATAGATTCACAAGCTTCAACGATCTCTTTTGAGGATACGCCAGTATATCTAGCATCATCAAGATATCTACCAACTATTTCTTGGCCTTGATCAAGTCTTTGTCTCATTTCTTCACTATCGCCTAATGTAGATAAAACTTTTTGCTTAAATTCATCAGAATATTGCATAAAAATACCTCCTACACATATATTAACATATTTTCTCATTTTTTTCTATAATTTATTAAATTTCTATCTCAAAATCATCTTTATCTTTACCATTATCACGATTTTGACAATAATCATAATTATCTTTAATATCGGTTATCTCGTTGTCATCAATAACACCATGAGTATATAAATCTCTTGAAAACTCCATATATTTTTCTCTTGTATCCTTTTTAGAGAATATCTTATTTTTAATAAGTTTAATTAGATTAGTAAATTTATTTATCAAATGTTCAATACTAGATTTTAAAGAATAGTTCTCTTCTTTTAATTCATCTATCGCTTTATCTTTAGTTTTAACATTTTTAGTAAGTGTTTCAACTCTTAAAGAAAGTGCTTTATTGTTTTCAGTTAGTAATTTAATCTTTTCACGATTTTCTTTTAATTCATCATCAACATTACTTAAAGTAACTGATAAAGTTTGAATTTGTTTAAATTCTTCATTTGTTTTACTAACTGAATCAATGTAAGATACTAACCTATCTTTATCTTCTTGTTTTAATACATACTTATCTTTAGATGTTAAAGTAGTTTTTAAGTCGTTTATAATATCTTTTACTTCTTTCGAAGAATTATCAAGTTCTATAGCTTTTTTACTTGCTATTTCTAACTTTTCTTGATTTCGTTCTAGTTGTTCTTGCATTTCTTCATAATTATCCATTTCAGATATATAATAATCTTTATTTCTACCTTTCTTTTTCATTTTTAATTTATCATTTAAGCCATATTCTTTATTAAATTCTTCAATACATAAAATTCTCATTTTATCTTGCAATTTGCGAAGCGATTCTTTTGTAAATACTTCAGTTTTTCCAACTTGTTTTTTCATACCATTTTTACCACCAATTTTAACAGGTACACCAACAATATGAAGATGTGGACTCGTTTCATCATAATGAATAATTGCACTGGCTATTTTAAAATTAGGAACAAGTATTTCTAAATCATTAACTTGTTCTTTAAAAACATTTGTCATTCGCTTTTTAAATTCCATATCTTTAGTATCCCAATATTTCTTTTTTCCAAGTTCAATGATTATTTCACAAGCAAGATCGCTTTTCGAACTATTACTTATATGAGTAAAATAATCATTTATTTTTCTATTATCTCTTGTTTGTCTAGCATTATATTCAAGTCTTGCTTCTTCAAATTCATTTTTATATAATCTTTTAACATCATCAAATAAAGAAGAAGTACCTCTTATAATCTCAATATTTTCTTGATTGTTATCATATTTTCTATAATTGTGTTTATCAACTCTTGATAATCCTTGAGCATTTTGTATTGCATTATTTGATAAAGATGTTGTTCCACTAGCATTAGCTTTTGCTGTTGCTCTTGATACATTCTTCTTATTTTTATCACTACCCAAATGTAGTGAATAGGCAAGTTCCATATTATAAATTACGCTCCTTTCTTTAGACTATATTTTGGCATCGTCAAAATATGTAACCCCCTAGGTATTTTGACACAGGCATCAAAATAACCTCGTGGGCTAAGGACACCTTAGAATCCGTTTTACTTTATTCCATATTGTTTTAAAACTTCGTAATAAAACAAAACTCCATAAAGTGTAGAAGAAATTATTCTTCGGAAATAATTTCTTCTTTGGTAGTAGATTCTTCGAATCCTTTAGCATTAGCAGGTTTTACTTTGGTAAAACTTTTACCACTTACTATTTCTTCTTTATAAATAATTCCATCGGTTTTATCTGGTATATAATTAAATACTGCATTTTCATCCTCTAATAATGTTCCATTGTCTTTATTGATATATAATACTCCCAAATCATATTCTTTCATTTTTCTATCTGGATCAATCTTACGATAATCTTCCATAGGAAACACTCTTACGATTGCTTGACTATCTTCATTTATATTAAAGTAAAATACACTTTTTTCAGTATTGTAGATTGCATGATAAAAACCTACATCATAAAATTCTCTTAATCTTAAAATGTGTTGCCATACTTCGTTATCATCTCTATATTCACTAAATCTTAAAGTTCCTATTGCATTACCAAATATGGCATAATCTTTTCTATCAATATAACCATTTGCATATAGCTCATTACAAGAATTAGCAAGACTTTCTCTAAAATTAACATTAGCAACTTCACATTTATTATGATAGGTTTCTTTTAATGTTATATCTTCAATATAATTCATAATTAAATCGGCTTTTTCTTCTCTTGAAAAATCTTTCCAAGTCCTATTATATTCTTTATATTTTTCTGGATACTTAATAGAATTGATATAATCTATATCTCTTTTGATTAAAATATCTTCAGGAGTAAATCTTAATTCATCACATACTTCTGATTCAGTTAGTTTAGTTTCTAGTTCTTCAAGAGTTTGTTCAACTCTCTTTCGTTCTAAATCATATTCTTCAAGAGTAAAAACTTCATTAACATAAGCCTCTCTAATTCTTGCAAACTTGCTTTTTTGTTTTTTTATTTCCTTTTCAATATCTTCTTTTGGATTTTCTATCTTTTGTTTAATCATAGGTAAGAAAAACTGATTAACAACACTATCATATTCCACAATGTCATCAATAAAATTTTGAATAAATTCTTCAATTACATTTTCTTTAATTGTTAATTTGCAATCGTTACAATAATAGTAAAAGTAAGAATTACCATTTTTCTTTGTTGTTGCTTTTCCACCTAGTATTCTTCCACATTTAGGACACTTCAATTTTTGTAAGAATAAATAAGTTAATGTTCTTTGATATGACCTAGAATTCTTTTTCTTTTGTATTTGACATTCTTCCCATAATTCTTTTGAGATAATTGGCTCTACAACATTTGTATAATAAGTTGGATGTTTTGTTCGTTTTCCATGAACATAGTCACCTTTGTATACTTCATTTTGTAAGATTTTTAATATAGTTGTATCATACCAATTTGTTTTACCTAATACTTTTTCTTCATTTAAAATATTACTTATTTTCTGATAAGATAATCCACTATGATACATATTAAATATTCTTATAACTACATCTTTTGTTACCATATCAGGTATTAAAGTTTTATCAACTCTTTTATACCCTAATGGATTCTTATGGGGAATATGCCCAGCTTTAATAGCTCCAGCAAGTCCAATTTTTGTTCTTTCACTCGTTCTTTCTATTTCATTTTGACTAACTGAAGTAAGTAACCTAGCAACTAATTTACCATTAGCATTTGTAGTATTGATATCATCATTTGCACAATCAAGATAAGCATTATTTTCTTCTAAAAACTTCATAATATGCTCCATATCATATACACTTCTAGTTAATCTATCTAACTTTAATACAACAATCGTATTACATTTTTTATCTTTAATATCTTGTAATAATTCATCAAAAGCGGGTCGTTTATTACCTGTTTTAGCACTTATTCCAGCATCTTCATATACTTTATATATCTCATAACCTTTAAACTCACACATAGCTCTTAAACGCTTTTCTTGTTCTGGTAAACTAAAACCTTCTCTTGCTTGATCTTCTGTACTAACACGAATGTATATTCCTGCAATCTTTTTTACATCATCATACAATTTAAATCATCTCCTTTTTCTTATTTTCAAAAAAAGAGAAGTAAAGGTACTGCTAACTAATACTTTTACTTCTCGGTAAGTCTTTTTAAATCACTTACATAATACAACAAAATTTTTATTTTGTCTATGTCTTGTTCGCGGGATAAAGTATTAGTTCATAGTCTTAATATAGTTTTCAAGTTCTGATATTTTAATCTTTTTACTTAAGTTATTGATATAAATTTCATTCGAGTAATTAAATGCAAGAAACAGATTATTTTTGACAATAATTCTATGTGGTTCAATGTATGAGAGATTAGTTTTATCAATTTTACGAATACTACCATTAATAAATGTTGGAGTAGTATTACAAAAATCACAAATAATTTCAATTCTTTTCTTTAAAGATTCTTCCATATCAATTTCTTTTTTGATTACATTTACCATAGACACCAACCTTTCCGACTATGATTTTTTCTAACAAAAGAAAAAACCAATCTTTCGATTGATTCCTATATCAAAAGTTCGAATAGTTCGAACAGATTTCCCAATGGTGCCGATGGTGGGACTCGAACCCACACACCTTTACAGATAACAGATTTTGAGTCTGTCTCGTCTACCAATTCCGACACATCGGCATATAAGAATATTATAGCATAAACTAAATTGTACTACAATAGTTCTTCAATATCTTCCTTTTTTTTAAATAATTCTTGTTTTTCCTCTGCATTTTTGATAATTATCTCAGGTAAATCATTTAAAGAAGATAAACCAAAACAATCTAAAAATTCACGAGTTGTACGATACATATTAGGTTTTCCTGGTAAATCACTTTTTCCAACTACTTTAATCAAATCTTTACTTAACAATTTTTTAATTATATAAGAACTACTTATTCCTCTTATTTCATCAATTTCAATTCTCGTTATTGGTTCATTATAGGCTATTATAGCTAATACTTCTAATTGACTTTGTGATAATATTTCTTCCTTTTCTTTAATTAATTTTTGGTAAAACTCTTTATGTTCTTTTTTAGTTGTTAATTTAAAAGTTTCACCTAAAAAACTAACTCTTAACCCTCTTTCAGCACGTTCATACTCTTTCTTAAGCATTTGCAATAATTCTTGGGCTTTTTTCTGATTTATATTTAAAGTATTACATATATCTTCAATAGTTACCCCTTCATCACCCACTACAAATAATAAACCTTCCAAAACTCCTAATAAATTCATAACTACCCAACACTTTCTATTACTATTGTACTAAATATCTTATCTTGCTTTAAAGTAATTTCTTTATTTTTAGTCATATCTAAAAGCGATAAAAATGTGACAACAATATTTTCTTTGGTTAAAACATCAAACAATTCTATAAATTCAATTCGCTTTTTGTTTCTTAAAATATCTCGTATTTCTTTAATTTTATCTTTAACACTATATTCTTTTTTAGCGATTTTAGTAATCTCTGGTTTTTTAAAATCAATTCTTCTTTGCAATTCTAAAAAAGCATTTAATAATTCATCTATAGATATTTGTGTATTAAATTTTTTTTCATTTTCTAAATAATTGGCTAAATTTTCGGGAATTTTAGTATAATAATCCAATCTATTTTCTTCTAAAGACTTAAAAGCTGCTGTTATATTTTGATATTGTTCATATAATATTAATTTATTTCGTAAATCTTCTTCATTTTTAAAAGCAAATTCTTCTTCATTTTCGACTACTTCATCATCTTTTTTAATTAACATACGGCTTTTTAAATGAATAAGCTCGCTTGCTAAAACCAAATATTCACTACTCTTATCAATATCATATTTATCAATACTATTAATAAAATTAATATATTGATCAATGATTGCTCTTATATTAACCTTATAAATATCAACTTTCGATATCCGTACCAAATGCAAGAGAAGGTCAAAAGGCCCCTCAAAATCTTCTAATTGTAAATTCATTTATCCCCCTGTCTATGAACATTTAAATCCATAAGTTGTCATTTCAAAATTAACTACTTTAGCCTCTTCTTTATAATTAAAATAATATTTAGCATCTATTTTATCCATATTAACATTAGCTAAATCAAGAGTTATTATTGCTGTATAACCATTTAAAGAACCATTAAAAGTAGCAATAACTCCCTCTTCACTACTATAATTATTTACTTTTGTTTGATAATTAGTATAACCTACATAATAATCAGGATCACTAACATTATTATTTTGAATAGTATCTCTTACTTCTCTTAAACCTTCTGTAGTAAAATTATAAACTATAGTTTCTAAACCTTTAGTACATGTCAAAGTGGCAAAACCAGTATCAGCATCTATTGGTAACTCGATAGCTTCATAATCATCATTTGTTTTTTGCACAAGAACAACATAATAAATCTCATTAGCTAAATCAAAGGCAAAACTAACTTTGGAATTAGCATTGATTAAATTAAAATCAACTTTAAATCTTTCTAATAATGTCTTATCTTGATTATAAGTTTCTAAATAATATTTCTGATTACTTAAATCAATCTTACCACTAGTATTATTATTTGCATCAAATGTTAAGACACTATTAATAATTTTAAAATTATTGATTGTTAATCCAGCTTCATTAATTACTAATCCTTCACTAAAAACATTATATACTATTTCTTTATTATCCGGTATTGGTTCTTTATCTTTATCTTTATTATTACCAGTTGTTCCCCCTAAGATAGTATTGGCTGTATTCTTACCTAATAAATTATTAATAAAGACACTAATATCATTAATATAATAAATTACTAACAGAAATACAATAAAAATAAATACTACTCGTCCCATATTACTTTTCTTTTTATAAACTTTACCTAAAACTTGTGGTTTTAATTCAATATTTTCTAATTCAACCTTTGTATTTTTTTTAGCCATCTTGTTCACCCTTATTATCTTTAATAATTATATCAAAATTACCTTATTACCTCAACTTATTGTTTACTATTTATGACATCTTTAATAATATTCTCTAATTCTTTTTCTTCATCTTTAGATAATTCTGTATATCCTGAGGTCTGAGTTGAAACTGTCCCGATATGATAATAAGTTATCTCTCCATTTTTAAATGCTACTAAACTAGGTGCAAAAATTCTTTTCTCACCAGTATTATATAAATTACCATATCCATCATCTAAAACAAAATCATTTAAGACACTATCTAAAGCTTTTACTAACTCATAATATCCTTCACTACCATCTTTTATTTTAACTAAAGTATTATTTTCAATGACAAAATCTGCTCTAATTTCCGCAAGATCAACATAATAAATTGTTTCTTTTAAATCTTTAGCTATTTTGGTTAAAGTTGGCACTAAACTTCGACACAAAGGACATGAAGCATACCCTAAATATAATACTCCCGATTTATCTTTTAACATACTTGCAGCAGCACTAGCCCTCAAATATTTAACGGTATTATCTTCACTAATAACAGTATTTAAATAAGCATTATTTCCACTATCAACTTTATCATTTAATTCCATATATTCACTACGAAACTTCAAAGCATCATCATTAGTATCTTTTTTATTATTTAAAACATAAATACAAACTCCTACAACTAAAATTGTTAAAACAATTAAAGAAATAACTATTATTTTATTTTTCTTTTCCATTTCTTCACCTACTAAAATTTTACTATAATTTCCTGTGTATTGCAAATAACATTCAGATATTTGGCATTATATTGATACTTAGTTAAGCATATTTTTAAATATATTATTGTTTTAACTTTTATCAATTATTAAAACATCACTATATTTTTTTATTTCTTTGATTATTTTAGTTTTGTTTTTATTAGGAATAAAAAACATAAATGGCATGGAAAGAGAAAAAACTATTAAATTTTTAGTAATAATTATAGCTTTAATATTATTATAACTAAATGTTATTTTATTACCATTACTATTTTCATCTGTGATACCATCTTCTGAAATGACAATTTCCCCTTTTTTACTATTAATTTCTAAGGAAGAACAAGCATATAACCAAATGAAATAAAAAAAGAAAAGAAAAATACTAGCACCGATTAAAAAAGAAGCCATTTCCATAAATAAAGTAAATTCAAAATAAGATGACCAGAAAAGTAAAACGATTGCAAATATTAATAAAGCCAAACAATAAGTATAAGCGACTGTTAAATACGAACGAACTTTGGCTTGGGGCTTTTCGGCTAATTTTCTTTTTAAACAAATAGCACCATTAGCTTCATTATAATTTTTAAAATAATTCTTTTCTAAATTATATTTTATTCTCATATCTTATCACATTAATATTATAGCAAATTTTGAAAATATTTAATAGTAAAAATTGTACCATTATTCTTCCTTTTTATACTCACAATTCCATTATCTTTTTCAATAATTTTTTTGGCTAAATTCATACCTATTCCCACACTGTCATCTTTTAAATTACTTCCTTTGTAAAATCTTTTAAAAAGATTGTCTAAATCTTCTTTTTTAATACCTACTCCAAAATCTTCAATTTTAATTTCCGTATAAATTTTATTTTGCTCAAAATTAATAATTATTTCACTATTATCATAAGAATATTCTAAAGCATTTTTTAAAATATTAGTTAATGCTTCTTTTTGCCATTTATAATCTCCTAATATATGAGCATCTTTACCTTTAATTATGATATCAATATTTTTTAAATCACTTAGAGAACTAACATTTTTACATACATCATTAATTAAATCTTCAACTATTATGTTCTCTTTATGAAAAACTACACTATTAGCATCTATTTTAGCTAATTTTAATATTTCATCGACTAAAAATTTAATATTTATAACTTCTCTTTTGATATCTCTTAAAAAATCATTTTGAACTTTTGGATCCATCTCATTATCTAAAATATTATCAATCATAATCATTATTGAAGTAAGCGGTGTTTTTAATTGATGGGAAATATCTTGTAAGCTATCTTTAATATTTATCTTATCTTTTAAAGAATTATCAGCCATACTTTTTAAATTAACCGTTATTTTATATAATTCATTTTTTAAAATAGACAATTCATCTTCACTAATTGTATCTATATATAATTCATAATTATTTTTATTTATTTCTTTAATACATTCCGTAATATTTTTTATTTCCTGATCTTTTTTACGATTATATTTTAAAAACAAACCAATAATTATTAATACCAATAATAAAATTAATATTAAATCGTTAATAAAATAATGCCAAAATATTTCTGTATTGGCTTTAATAATAATATCTTCATCAATAAATAAACCATATTTAGCTAAATAATCATCATTTGTATCATCATTTAAAATTTGTAACAATTCTTTTTCAGAGATAGTTAAATTATTCTTCTTTATTAAAGCAACAATATTATTTATTTTCTTATTATAATTTTGATTATATTTTAAGTATTCTTCATATTTATTACTCATAATAATAATTATAAATAATATGATAAAGAGACTAATAATTGTTAAATATCTTTTTAAATTTATTTTATTTTTCATCGATTAAATACCCAATTCCTTTAACAGTCACAATTATATCTTCCCCTAATTTTTCTCTAATTCTTTTTAAATAAACCGTTACCGTATGGTCATCTACATCATTACCAGTCCATTCCCATATTTTATCTAAGATACTCGTTCTTGTCACTACTTTACCTAAATTTAAAAATAACATTTGCAAGATTTTTAATTCTAAACTTGTGAGTTCAATTTTGACATTATTTTTGGAAACTACCATTTTATCTAAATCAAAACTAATATTTTGCACAGTTATAAGACTTTTTTGCTTAGCTTTTAATAAAATTCTTTTGACTCTAGCTAATAATTCTTTAGTAGAAAACGGTTTGGTAACATAATCATCACAGCCTAAATTAAAACAATTGACAATAACTTCTTCTTCATCTTTTGCAGTTAAAAAAATGACAGGAATATTTAATGATTGGATGTAGTCTTGATAAAATACTATACCATCACCATCTGGTAAAGTAATATCTAAAATAATTAAATTAACTTGTTGTTCTTGCAAATATTTCGTCGCTTTTGTTAAAGTAGTTGCTGTATTTAAAGTTAAATTTTCTTGCTTAAAAGCATACTCAAGTCCTTTAATAATATTTAAATTATCTTCGATTAACAATATTTCCATAAATTCACCATTTCTTTATATTATAACATAAATTAAAAGGGCCTAAACCCTTTTTTAAATATTTTCATTGCGAATTGTTTCAATCATATTTTGTTTATTTATTTTATTTAAAGAATATTTCATAATTACTAAAATTAGTAAATAAACTACTAGACAAGTAATAATAATTGGTAGCCATGGAATTTGATAAGCCATCACAAAATAACCATCTTTAAAAGTATAATAAATCAAATAAGAAAGTAGAATACCTAAGGGAATACCAATCAAAAGTGATTTTGTACCATAGAATAAACTTTCAAGACGAATCATTCGATTAAATTCATTTTTCGTCATTCCAATACTTTTTAACATAGCAAACTCTCTTCTTCTTAAATTCATATTGGTAGTAATTGTATTAAAAATATTAGTTATCCCAATAAGCGCAATAACAGTAATAAATCCATAAAGGAAGATAGCAATTAAGATATATAAGGATTGGATTTTTTTAACATTTTCTTCATAATTATTGATGCCCACATCTTCATCTTTAAAGATAGTTTCTAAATCTTTCGCAGTTTTAGATGCATCCTTACTATCAATATAAATTGATTTATAAGAATCTTCATCATTAAAGTTTTTCTGATCCCCAATTAAAATAACATTAACATTATGGTCAGAGATAAAAAATGGTCTTTTATTGGTAACTTTGGCAATGTTTATATTTTGAGCTTTATCATCTATAAAACCTTCCATTTGGGAACCAGAACCAAAATCATATTTTTCCACTTCAAATTCTTTATCGTTTTCTTTATTGGCAACAAAAGCTGTATTAATGAAAATAAATTGATTAGCAACATCTTCATAATTTAAATTAAGACTTTGGACATATTCTTGGAAATAGGTAGAATCAACTAAATAAAGATTTATTGACTCAACTTTCTTTTCAATTATTTCACCATTGATATCTTCATACTCAGTACTATAAGAATAATAGATTTCATTATTATCAATTAATTTTTGGTATTCTTTGGAATAATGTTGGGAAGGATTTATTAAATCAAAATATCTACTATAAGCTTCCGCCATATTTTTGATATTATCTAAGGCTCTAATGTTTTCAAGTTGACTATCTTTGTTACCATTATAAGAAACTTTTAAATTATAATTATTAGCAGCATATTCTAATTTAATCATTTTAAAAGCATAATTCATAAAAGAAGTTAAACCTAAGAAAACTGCTACACATACGACAATACTGATAACTGTGGTACGGTATTTTTTCTTACTTCTCTTAAGATTTTTATAAGATATTTCCCCACCAATTCCAAAAATTTTACTAACTATTTTAGGGCATTTAATTTTATTTTTCTTAATTTTTATTTCATCATTTCCCCGAATAGCTCTAATTGGAGATATTTTACAAGCTTTTCTAGCACTTCGATAACTTGATAATAAAACCGTTACAAAACCTAAAATAGTTGCAAAGATAATAGCTAAAAATGAAAAGGCAAATTGCAATTTTAAATCCTCAGCAAAAGCTGCTCCTAAAAGATAATTACTAATAATAATCAAAATGTATGAAGCTAAGAGACCTGCTAAAATACCTAAAGGAATTCCAATAATACCTAAAATTATTGCTTCAAAATAAACACTTTTTCTAATTTGTTTTTTAGTAGCTCCAACGCTTTTAAGCATTCCATATTCTTTAACTCGCTCCATAACCGAAATATCAAAACTATTTTTGATACAAAAGACAGAAGTAAAAATAATAATAACTACGACGATTAAAGCGGCATTAAATAAAGTTTGCATAGTTGAATCGCCAATTATTCCACTTTCTAAAGAAATTAAATAATCATTAATATTATATTGATATTCAGCATTATCAAGCATAGTTTGTAAGGAAACCATTTCACTTTCACTAATACTATCTTGAGGGTTATAAAGTTTTTCATAAAGTGATGCATCAACACCTAGAATACCCGCTGTTACTTTATAAGGATTTTTAATGCCATCTTTAGTATAACGAACATAAACATCAACCATTTTAGGAGTGATATTATTATCTAAATAGGTAATAAAAGTATAGCCTGGGGCCTCATAACTTTCAATATACTTAGAAGGTCTACTAATTACGCCCACTATCTTATAAGTATAAGTTTGGGTATCAATTAATTCTTCTGAATTTGTAGTATCAAAAGGATTACTTTGAGTTAAAATGGTACCATTAGAAACTCGATTACCGATATCTAAAGTAATGGTATCACCAATATTTAATTCTACTACTTTACCGTTAGTCATTAAATGATTAGGAATAACTATTTCATTAGAATTTTCAGGCATTCGACCTTTTATTAAAGCTATTCCCAAATTCTCTAAAGCAGGAGTATCAAATGCTTTGACAAAGACATAAGGTTTATATTCATTCTTAATGCCATCTAACTTAGCATAACCAATGTTAGCACTTGTATAAATATTAGCAATTTTACGATTTAATTTAAAATTCTCAATTTCACTATCTTTGACATCATAAAAAGCATAATGAAAATTGCCACTCCTTTTAGATTCATATTCTATTAAACTTTGCCGACAAGAAAAAAACATACTAGCGACGGCAGAAATAAGAGCAACCGATAAAATAATGCCAATTATTGTTACAATCGTTCTTTTTTTATTTAATTTTAAATTTTTAATTGTTAAATTATCTAAAACTTTCACATTAATCACCCACTATTTGCCCATCTTCTATTTTAATAATTCGATCAGCACATTTAGCTATTTCTAAATTATGAGTAATCATCACAATCGTTTGTTTATAATCTTTATTAGTTTTCTTTAAAATTTCGACTATTTCATCACTAGCTTTACTATCTAAATTTCCGGTAGGTTCATCTGCCAATATAATCGCTGGACTGGTAATTAAAGCTCTGCCTATAGATGTTCTTTGTTGTTCACCACCAGATAGTTCGTTTGGTAAATGATTTTTTCGATGACTCAATCCCAAAGATTTTATTAAATCTGCTAATTTATCTTTATCGACACGGCGATTATCTAAACTAAGTGGTAAAGCAATATTTTCTTCAACATTTAAAATGGGAATTAAATTATAAAATTGATAAATAAGGCCAATTTGTCTTCTTCTAAAAATAGCTAATTTATCATCATTTAAACTATAAATATCTAGGCCATCAATGAAAACTTTGCCACTTGTCGGCTTATCCACACCACCCATTAAATGTAAAAGAGTTGATTTTCCACTCCCAGAGGCTCCAACAATTGCTACAAATTCTCCTTTTTCGACACTGAAAGAAACATTATTTAAAGCGACAACTTTAGTATTATCCTTTCCATAAACTTTCGTTAAATTTTCGACTCTTAAAATTTCCATAAAAAATTTCCTTTCTAAAAAAATTATATTATAAAGAAAGTTACATCTAGGTTACAAAAGCAAAATTTCTTTAAAATTTAAAAAAGTGTCGATTAAAACACTTAATTTCTAGCAGCTCCATCAACTTGTAAGATAACACCGGTAATATAACTAGCCATATCACTAGCTAAAAACAAAAAGGCATTCGCAATATCTCTCGGCTCCCCAATTCTTCCTAAAGGTATCGTCTTAATAAGTGGCTCAATCATTTCTTTTGGAAGTTTAGCGACCATTTCGGTATTAGTTATTCCTGGTGCTACAGCATTTACCCGAATATTATCAGGAGCTAATTCTCTAGCTAGCGATTTAGTTAAACCATTAACGGCAAACTTAGAAGCCGGATAACCTACACCAGATGGTTGACCATAAATACTAACCATCGAACTAGTATTCAAAATAACACCATAATGTTGTTCTTGCATTATTGGCACAACAGCTTTACACATATTAAACATTGCATTGACATTTAAATCCATAATACTAGCAAAATCTTCACTCGTCGTTTCAGTTATTTTTTTATTATCAGAAATACCAGCATTATTAATTAAAATATCTATTTTGCCATATTTTTCTTTAATCTTCTTTATAATTTGCAAAATCTCTTCATAATCATTTAAATTAGGATAATAACCTTCAACCTTAAATCCTTCTTTATTTAAATCTTGGATGGCTACTTTCACAGTTTCTGCGCGTGAACCAAATAACACTACTTGGGCCTTATTTTCTAAAAAAGCTCGTACGGTTTCTAAACCAATTCCTCTTGTTCCCCCTGTTACTATAACAACTTTACCTTCTAAATTCATATCTATACCTTCTTCTAATTTATCTTAACAAAATCTGTTTTTACTGTCAATTAAATCTCAATAATTTGTCCATCTTCAACTAAGACATTATTATGAAATACTTTTACCCCTAATTTACTATCATCAGTATGAATTATAATTGTCTCTTGGGGTAATAAACTATCTTCAACTAACCTTAGCGTTTGGTTATCAGCATGACCGGAAGTATGTAAATCTTCGATAGTCATCCCCAATGATTCACACTTTTCTAAAAAATTTTGAGTTCTTTTATTTTTTTTATAACCATCCCACATGGAATATACTAAGCAAGCTTTTGTCAAAGGGCAAGCTTTATTAAGAGCATAAATATCTTTTAACATAGATGATTTAACTTGCATGACATAATTTGGTAAAAAACCATAATTATATTTTCGTTCATAAATTTCTTGATATTTATTTTTAAACCATGCTTCTTTATAATCATAACTCATTGGTTTCCAAACAAAAATTTTTTTATTATCAATAACTACCTTAAAATCTAATTGGTCATTTAATACTTTGGTAAAATAATCTGCAACAAATTTTTTATTTACTTGTAAAGCTGCTCTTACAAAAGTAACAGTTCGATCTATATTAGTAGATGATTGTAAAATAAATATTTGATCATATTCTTTAAATAATTGTTTAGCTCTTATTTCCAAAGCATTTTCAGTTTCATATATTTTCGGTCCTATACTTAAGCTTGTTCCCTCGCTAATAAGCAAATCAACTTTTTTAATTTTGGCTAAAACTTTCTTTAAAACAGTTTGTTTACGGCCATGGTTACGAAAATCACCGGTATGTAGTATTTTTTTTACACCATCACTTATTAAATACATACAAGAACCATAAGCAGAATGATCAGCTAAAAAAGGAGTTATCGTCAAATCTTTAATTTTAATCGGCGCACTTTCGACTGTATATTTGGCAAAATCAAAGGTTCTAATATCTTTTGTGATTTTTACTTCTTCTTTATTTGTAAAATCATTGGCTATAGTATATATTTTTTTCGTATCATTTGACATATAAATAGGAATATCATTATTTATCGTATTAATTAAACCAATATGATCACCATGACTATGAGTAATAAAGACTGCATCATATAAAGAACTTTTACCATCATTTAAACCAGCAATAACAATTGGTTCCTTAGTTTTTTCTTCTTCATCTGGTAAATCTTCCCCAAAATCAATTATAATTCTGGCTTCTTTACTAATGATTTCTGTAATACAACCACCAATTTGATTAGTACCTTTTTTAATAATAACTTGCATAGCTCCTCCTTGTTAACCTAATTCTATCAAACAAACAATTGTATGTCAAGAAAATTTTGCATTAAAAAAGCGATTTATATTCGATCACTTTAAATAAGAATTTACTAATTCATAATCTTGTTTAGTTATTTCATACATTACATTATAAATATCTTCTAAATAATATTTATCATTATTTTCATATAAATAATAAGCACCAGCTTCTTTACTTTCATAATAAAATTTAATTATAATTATCGCATTACGAGCCAAATTTTTATTTTTTAAATGAGAAGTTCTTTCTTCACTAAATAAACTATTATAAATTTTTTCAATATCTTGACTAGCGCTTATTAATAAACCATTTTTATCTTTTTCGACATTTATACTCACTATTTTATCTTTATCGATCTTTTTTAAATTATAATGAATCCGGTTCCGACTTAAATATAATATCAATAATCCAATTATTAATACTGCTAATATTATTAATATTATCTTTCTCCACTTCATATTTTTACTCCTATTTTATATTATAACATATAAATTAAACTATTACAGTACTTTTTAAGATTTACTAAATAAAAAAGTGGTTACTCTATTTGACCACTTATTTTATTATAGATATTTTTAATTTCTTCCGGAGTCCTATAACCAATTTCTTTTTGCATCATTAAGCCTTCTTTATAAAAACATAAAGTTGGAACACTCATAATGCCAAATTTCATTGCTAAATGTGGGAATTTATCAGCATCAACCTTCAAAACTTCCATATAATCTATCTCATTTAAGATACTTGCTAGCATTTTACAAGGACCACACCATTCAGTATAGAAATCAACTAAAATTATACCTTTAGCAGTTAAATCATCAAATTCTTCTTCTTTTTCTAAATATTTAACCATAAGGCATCCTTTTTACTAAATTGCACATCACCAAGATCAATTTTGCCTATATCTACTAACTCTTGAGCTTTTTCTTTAGTAATTAAACCATAGCTTATCTCAGTTTGTAGAATATATAAATTAACATCACGAGTAGTTTTAGTTTCATCTGCTTGTAATTCTTTTATACCTTTATAAATATCTCTAGCTCCATTAGTAGTGCCATATAAATAATTACCAATTATCGGTGTATAATCAAATACAATATTTGCTCCTTTACTATCGATAATAAAATTAGCAGTTACATTAAATGAGGCTAAAGCAAAAAGAACTACAAATACAAATACCCATGCTTCTAAGAAGCCAACGATAGCGCCACCAATTTTAGATGGTAATATCCATATTACAGTAAATTTTAATAATGTATCAATAAATCCTGTTACAGCAATAACAATATTTAAAACACAATATAAAATAACAAAGATTACTATAAACGATATTACATTATATACTAAAATATTGATAGCAGTTAGGCCTTCAAAACCAGCAAAATTAAAGAACGGTAACTTATCGATTAAAAATTCTGCTAAACTATATCTTAATGAATAACTAATTATGACAACGGCGATTAAACCAATTAAACTAACTAGTGATTTAATAAGACCTTTCTTCCAACCGGCTAATGCTCCTAAAAGCACAAAGATTATAATTAAAATATCTACTACTGTACCCATCTAAATCATCTCCTTATATTAAATTATATTATAATTGTAATGAAAAATAAAGAATAATATGTTAAAATTTTATTGTGAGGTGTAAAATGACGATTGTTTTTAAAGTTTCAGATAATTTGAAAAATAAAATTATTGATTATTATAAAGATTTAAGGAAAGAGAAAACCCCACCTTATGCCATCTTCCAAGCTCAAGAAGAGGACACTACTATTACTATGTACCAAAGTGGCAAAATTATGTTTCAAGGTACATCTGCTGACATTGATGCTGGGATATGGATTGATCTAGAAAAGAAATTAAATAAGCGGATTATCAATTTAGATGGGACAGAGACTAAAGAAAAGCCGAAGGAAAAGGCCGAATTTATGGAACTTGCTACGATTGGTTCTGATGAAGTTGGAACTGGTGATTTTTTTGGCCCTATTGTTGTAACTGCAACTTTTGTATCAACTAAAGATTTTGATTTTTTAAAAGAATTAGGAGTTAGAGATTCAAAAAAATTAACTGATCAAAAAATTAAAGAAATTGCTCCGAAAATTATGGCAAAAATACCTTATGTAACAACAATTTTAGATAACGAAACTTATAATAAACACTATAATAAAAATATGAATATGAACAAATTAAAAGCTATCTTACATAATAAAGCTTTATTAACTATGAAAAATAGAAATTATAACTATGCCAAAATAGTTGTCGATGAATTTTGTAGCCCCGATAATTATTATAATTATTTAAAAGAAATTCCTGATAAGGTTATGCATATTACTTTTATGACTAAAGCGGAAGATCAAGTTTTAAGTGTGGCGTGTGCTTCAATTATCAGTCGTTATAAATTTTTACAAAAAATGGATGAATTATCTGATTTAGTTCATATTCCTCTTCCTAAAGGTGCTGGTACTAATGTCGATAAAATAGCCAAAGAAGTAATTGAAAATTTAGGATTTGAAACTTTAAATAAAATAGCCAAAATGAATTTTAGCAATGCTAACAGGCTTTAAATTGTATATTAAAAATTTAGCAAAAAAAAACAAATAAGTAAAAATTTTACCTATTTGCAATTATTCTAGAGTATAGTAATCTATACTCTATTTTCATCTAATAAAACATTAAAATAATTATTTCCTTTTAAACTATATGACTCACTACCAGCCACTTTAATATGATTAGAACGAAATGATAAATAATTATGCATTATTTTTTCCGTAAATAAGAAATCAATAATCGCATTATAACCAACACTTTCAGTATCATCCATATATTTTTTATAACTACCACTTTGATAAACCGTAAACTGATTAGGTGAAATTACTTGATAATATAAACTTTTACCTTTATCTTTACCAAATTTATTTTCAATTGATTTTACCCAACTTTTACTATGAATACGATTATAAATGGTATTTATAACTGCATAACTATCTTCATAGGAATTGTACTCAGCTTCAGCTAAGGTAACTCCAACAATTACTTTAAATTGTTCATCAGTTAATGAAAAACGATCTAAAATAATATCTTTTTTATCTTCTTTAGTTATTCTTGTAACCGTATAAGAATCCATCTTAGTTACTTTAACCATATTGACTATTTCTTTTGATGTTGGAACGACAATCATAATAACTATTAAATAGATTATTGGTAATACTAAATAACCGACATTATATTTTAAAATTGTTTTTTTGACACCCCTCCACAACTTGCGGAGGTGATATGTACTATCAACTAAATTATTCATCATTATCCCCCTGAATAACAAAATAATTATAGCATATATTTAAGTTTATGTCAAATTATGTCAAAATATTCGGGCTATTTTACCAAAAATTAACAATAGCTATTGACTTTTTAGCGGAAACCGCCACCGCCTCCGCCGCCACCAAAGGAACCGCCGCCTCCGCCACCAGATGAAAATCCACCACCACCGGATGAATAAGATTCAGCTCTTGATTTGGCCACACTTGCAGCTTTAACGCTCTCATAAGAAATGGTATGAATAAACATTATATCATTATAATATTCTTCCGTAATTACATCAGGATATAATTTTTTAAATTCTTTCGCAACTTTCGAAGCAATTCCAAATATTTGGGCAAACATCAAATATTCTTCCCATAAAGTAACTTCAATTGCTTCTCTTTCCTTAATATTAGAAAAATCATCTAAAAATTTCTTCAAACCAGCTACTTCTTTAGCTGTATTATCTAAAACGTCGGTAACTTCATAAGTATTATGATTTTGAATTATAGACCCAGTACCTACATATTGCATAGTAACATCATCAATAACTTTATTAAACCAATTCAATATTTTACTGTAATTGTCCTTACACCAATTTTCAAACTCGTAACTTTCTAAAGTACCATCGACAGCAGCATTAAGCATCATATTATATAATTCTAACTCTACTGCCGATAAATTATTGGCATGTACTAATTTAATTGCCCTTTCTTCTTTCTTTAAAAATTTACTTTGTACAGTTACATTTTCTATATTACCATTTTTAAGCCATTTTAATAAAATTGCTCCCAAAAAATCAGTTTGTTTTTTTATTAAATTATATTGACAACTTATCCAATATCCAGCAAAAATATCTTTATTACATGGTAAATCTCGAAAATAAGGTACATCTTTTAATTTTTTGGCATTTTTATTAAACTTTAATCTCTTTGTACCATATTTATTACTATTTTTAATAATTGTCCAAACTATTACAAATATTGCTAGATATGGTAAAAAAGAAAAAATAAATGAAAATATTATTAAAATATAATCCCAAAATGTTTTTTTATGATAATTTATGGCCCCACTTTCAGCCATATCATAAAAATAATCAAAATCCTCATCAATTATATTGTTAGTATTAAAGGTGCCTTTCGGAAATTTTATTAATGTTACCATATATTCATCACTATCTAAAGCCCCTTCTTTAGTCATTTCTATATAGCCATCATAAACATAAGCATAGCCTTCATTATTTCTATCACCATAACCATAACCCCAAACATCTAAAGTATCTTCATAGGCAAAATCACTATGTATTTTTATATAAACCGACTCAGGTTTATCAGACAAATCATGAGGTATTAAAGTCCAATAAACAACATCAGCATCGTTAGCTCTCGTAACAAAATCAGTTATGGTATATTCCATTGTATAAGTATTATTTCCATATTTACTTATTCCAAAACATAACTCATAGCTATCACTAGTATAATTTATCCCAGCTTTATAACTCTTTTCATCAAAGGAGGCATCAACATCCCAATAGTTTTTAGTTGTAAATGGAATATTATTCATCGTTACTTGATAATCTATAATATCAGAATTCCCTAAATTATAATATGGTTTATAGCCTTCCGTTCCACTAGTTAAATTAGCATTCCAAACTTCTGTTATTTGAGCATTACCATTATTATCAATATAAATATCCATCTTAATACTTTTAATATCATTAGCTGATACTTTAACTAATGATATTAAACCAAGTAACAAAAAACCTAAATAATTCTTTATTTTCATCTAAATCACCTATTTAAAAAGGCATTTCACATGCCTTAAAATTTAACTTGAACATTTTGTCTTTCTTCATCATTAGCTTTGAAGAAATCGCCTTTTTTAAATCCAAACATATTAGCAATAATATTTGATGGAAACATTTCCACTTTATTATTTAACTTTAATACAGAATCATTATAAAATTGGCGTGAATAAACAATTTTTTGTTCAATTTCAGTAAGTTCATTTTGGAGTTGCATAAAATTCTCATTAGCTTTTAAATCTGGATAACTTTCAGTTAAAGCAAATAATTTACTTATAGCTTTTGTAAGTTCCCCATCAGCCTCTAATTTACCTTCTACACTATCTGCTGAAACATAAGAATTTCTGGCTTTAACGACATCTTCTAAGGTACTTTTTTCATGTTTAGCATAACCTTTAACTGTTTCTACTAAATTAGGTACTAAATCAAATCTTCTTTTTAATTCTACATCAATTTGACTAAGTTGATCTCTTACCTTATTACGTAAAGAAACAAGACTATTATAAACACCTATAACATATACGACTAAAAAAACTACAATAATGATTAATAAAATTGCCCACCATGGCATAAATATCACTCTCTTTCTACAGTTAATATATCATAACTATTTTTATTTATCAATTAATTATAATTGATTTGACAATTTTTTATGATACTAAATATTATTATTTTTGGCTTTGGTTATGTAATGCTAAAACTAAAGCCGGAGGTAAATCTGCGTTTTTAGATTCAGCACTTTCTTCTTGTTGAGCTTTATCAAGTCTTAATTCTAAATCTTCTTTTCTAATCTCAGAAACGATATTTTGAGAAAATAATTTTTCTCCCATCATTTCATCATATACACAACCATTTACTAAATCAATATAAAAGCCATTAACATCCCGTACTACTGAGTGATAATAATTACCTACAAAATAATAAGGCATTAATAATGTAACTAAATTAGCATTATTAAGTTGTTTAATAAGTTCCCAAGAAGATTGATGACAATAATTGCTTCCTAAATAACATAATAATAAATTGCGAATTTCGGGATCTTGCAAATAATTACAAGCAGGATAAAAAGCATAATCACCAAATTCTTTACTATTAATTATAAACTTCCCATTTTGACTCATGATATTATCAATATATGGTGATAATAATAAATATTCTTGCCAATCTTTAGAAATATTTGTTTCTAATTCCCTACCTATAATGCGCATAGTTAAAAATATTTCATCTTCTAAATTAAAACCAGCTTGGTTAAGCATTTGATAAAACAAAGTTATATATTCAGGATATTTGGTCAGCACAAAAGACCTTATTCGATAATATAATTCCACATATTGCGAAGTAAAATCATCTAAGATATCTGATTTAATTATTTTAGTTTGTTTATTAAAATTAACAATAAATTCTTTAAATTTTTGATCATTAATTGCCAAATATTTTCCTTCATTATTTTCATAAATTTGATAATAATTCATTATTTATTCCCCCTAATTATCATGTCATTTAACTGGTAAACATTTGAGCCCAATAAGTTCCATAATCTGTTCCTGACAATTTCATCATCCCTAAGCCAATTTTTGTATAATTAGGATTTATCATATTACTATAATGACCTGGCGAATTTTTCCAACCATTGGCTACTGCTGTAGGACTACCATATCCGGCAGCAATATTCTCACCAGCAATAGATTTTGGCGCTACTCCTAATTCAGTAAAAATATCAAAACAACTACCACCATTAGGTCTCGTATGATCCATATCGTTTGTATAAGCCATTTCCATTGCTCTTATGGTAGCTGCTACTGTTAAATCATAATCTAATTCTAAAGGACTTGCTCCTTTTTCAGCGCGAAAGCCATTAACTATTGCTAGAAGTTCATTATATTTGGCCATGTTTTCTGCTACTAAGGCTTTAGCTTCTTCTAACATACTAGCAGCTGTCCCATTAAAGCCACTAGTATCCATAACCGTTGTAATTGTATAACTTAACTTTTTATCAGTTGTCCCATCACTATAAATTTTTACTTCATAATGACGTTCAGTGTAAAATTTGGTACCATATTTTTCACTTTTAAGTTCTAATTCTTTAACATCTTCGGTTTTGACTAAAGTTTTAGTAGTCTCTTCTTTCTTCGTTTCAATATTAGTTTCCTCATTTGAAGTATTTTCTTCTTTTTGATTAGTATTATTTTCCATTACTTTTGGTGGCGTTTGAGTAGTATTTTCTGGAATATCAACTTCACTCTTTTCGGCTTTTTTCGCATTTTCAGCTGGCGGATTAGGAACAACACTTTCCTCTTTTTTAGAGGTAACAGTCTTCTCTTCAGTAGTTGTATTACTATCTATTTCTTTAGTATTTACACTATTTTCATCTTGAATTTCCGTATTTTCATCCTCGATATTATCCTCTACTTCGTTAGAAACATTATTCTTAGCTTCATCTTTATTAGTTGATTGTAAACTTTTATTATTAGCTGATTCGGCATAAGCATTAGCAAAGAAATTTTGACAAGTAAAAAAGGTTATACTAAATACAGCTAAGACCAATCCGAAAATAATTATTAACTTCTTTTTCATATTGACTCCTTTTATTTATCTATAAGTATATATTTTTTTCTAGAGCAATACAAGCTTTTTTAAATAATTTAACTATTTTTCGAAATATTTAAAAGAATACCAATACTGGCCATACTAACTAAAAGACTACTACCACCATAAGATAAGAACGGAAGAGTTACTCCAGTGACCGGAATTAATCCCACAACCACCATTAAATTAAGACTGGCTTGAATTATCAAACCAAAGGCAAGACCAAAACTTAAATATTTTCCAAATAAATCCGAAGCTTTTAAAGAAATAGTAATACCTCGATAAAAAATAATTAAAAATAAAGATGTAACAATTAAAACTCCTAAAAATCCTAGTTCTTCACTAATAATAGAAAAGATAAAATCGGTTTGCGGTTCAGGTAAATAAAAATATTTTTGCCTTGATTTAAAAAATCCTTGTCCTAATAGGCCACCTGGACCAATAGCATATAAACTTTGTAAAATTTGATATCCCGCTCCTAAAGGATCACTCCAAGGATTAATAAAACTAACAATTCTTTTAACCCGATAAGGAGCAGCAATAATAATTCCCACAATTCCTAAAATACCAGCTAATCCAACTTTAAGAAAAAAGGATATTTGAACACCACTTATAAAAATTAAACAAACTAAAGTTAAAGTAATAACCATAGCAGTTCCAAAATCAGGTTCTAACATAATTAATAAAAAGAAGATGCCAATAACTCCTAAAATGGGAAAAACACCATGAATAATACTTTGCATATTTTTTTTATTATTAGTTAGATATTTAGCAACATAGATAATTAAACCAATTTTAGCAAACTCTGACGGTTGAATACCTAAAGGGCCAATTCCAAACCAACTACGACTTCCATTTCGTACACTACCTAATCCAGGAATTAACACTAAAATTAATAAGATAGCACAAATAAATAAAATAATATTAGCATACTTATAATAAAGATGATAATCAATATGAGAAAGAATATATAACAAAATTAAACCTATTAATAAAAATATACCTTGCATAGTAACAAAATGAAATGGATTATTAAATTTATATTGTGCCCATACAAAGCTAGCAGAATAAATCATAATAAGACCAAAAATAGAAATTATTATAACGGTAATTATAAGTATTCTATCCAAACCCCTTTTAATAGCAAAACCCCCTTAAATTTTATAACCAAACTCCATAAGTAATCGCTGCCATAGCAAGTAACAAACCAATAACATAAAAGAGTTTGACAATATCATTTTCATGCCATTTTAATTCTTCAAAATGATGATGTAATGGTGCTTTTAAGAAAATCTTTTTATGAAATTTTCTAATTGCTATAATTTGGACAAAACTACTTAAAGTTTCAATAACAAACACGCCACCAATAATCGCAAGTGATAATTCATGTCTAGTTAAAATAGCAATTGTTGCTAAAGCTCCTCCTAAAGATAAAGAGCCCAAATCACCCATAAAAACGCGAGCAGGATGCGAATTATAAACTAAAAATCCTAATAAAGCCCCGACTATTAAAAAGCAAAAAATAGCAATTTCTTGATAACCTTCTAACCAACCACAATTCCAAGAAATAATTCCATAAGCTAAAAAGGCAATCGCAGATAAACCAGCACAAAGGCCATCTAAACCATCAGTGATATTAACTGCATTAGTTGTACCTACTAATAAAAATAATATAAAAATACCAAACATCCATCCTAAAGGAATAGTAAGTCTTAAAGCAAAGAAAACTAAAGTAGAATTACCACCACCACGCATAAAGAAGTAGAAAAATATTAAAGCAATAATCATTTGAACTAAAAACTTAGTAACAATAGAAATACCCGCATTATTTTTCTTTTTAACCTTTAAGTAATCATCAACGCCACCTAAAATTGCATAAGCTAGAAAAACAAAAACTAAAATAAAGATATTGTAACTAAATTCAATACTACCATTAATGTATAATAAAATTAAAGAAAGAATAACCGGAAAAATAAAAATTATTCCTCCCATTGTTGGTGTTCCTTCTTTTTTTAAATGTCTTTTATTAATTTCTCGACTAACCATTTGGCCAACATTTAATTTTTTTAATATGGGAATAAAAACTAACCCACTAGCAATAGCTAAAGTAAAACCTAACATCATTGCCATCGCGGCTTTTGCTAGAATTAACATGCATTCCACCTCTCTTTAATTATACACTACAATTCTTTTCCTATGGAGTTAGAAATATCATTTTGACATAAATTGACATCAATTTAAAAGCAATGTAATTGTTGTTTCAACACTTTGAAAAGTATTAGGAGCCGGTGACATATAAACTACTTTATCCCCACTACCACTATATTTTACTTTAAATTCTTTTAAAGCTTTAGTTGCTTCACTTTTACTCATCCCCACTACATCAGGTAATTGATAGTATCTAACATCTAAATAACTATATTCTTTTAACATGCCTCCACTGGCTTCTTTTATTTTCAATGTTTCAATTAATGATAACATAATATTCCGAGCAATAGGAGCAGAAACTGTTCCACCATATTGGGTTACACCTTTAGGATTATCAACTGCCACATAGACAATCGCTTCAGGATCATTAGCGGGTAAAAAACCAATAAAAGATAAGATATAATTGCCAACCATATATTTACCATCACTAACTTTTTGAGCTGTTCCTGTCTTACCACCTACTCGGTAATTTTCAATATAAGCATTTTTCCCCGAACCATTACTTACTACACTTTCTAAAGCAAAGCGAACTGTGGCACTGGTTTCAGGACTAATAACTTGCCTTTTTACTTGTTGTTTATTTGCAAATACAATTGATTTACTATTATCATCAATAATGGATTTTACAACATAAGGAGTGTTTAAATAACCGCCATTAATCGCTGCTCCAACCGCTGCAACTTGTTGTATCGGCGTTACACTAATACCTTGACCAAAAGCTGTGGTAGCTAATTCTACGGGACCCATTTTCTCTTCCTTAAATAAAATTCCATTACCTTCCCCATTTAAATCAATACCTGTTTTATCACCAAAACCAAATTTTTTAATATAACTCATTAGTTTATTAACACCTAATTTTTGACCTAATGAAACAAAGCCAGGGTTACAACTATTTTCAACAACTTCTAAATAAGTTTGATTTCCATGACCACCATGTTTCCAACAGTGAATAGTTGAACCATCAACATTAATCGCTCCTGTATCTGTAAAATGGTCTTTAAATAGATCAACTGTTTTTTCTTCAATACTACTAGCTAATGTAATAATTTTAAAAGTTGATCCTGGTTCATAAGTCATCCAAATTGGTAAATTACGATTGATGACTTCTTCACTAAAATTTTGATAATTTGCAGGATCAAAAGAAGGTTTACTACCCATTGCTAAAATTTCACCAGTTTTGGGATTCATTACAATACTTAAAGCGTGTTCAGAATCATATTTATCCATCGCATTTTTAAGTTCATTATCAACTGCTTTTATAATCTCAATATCTAAAGTTAATTCTAAAGTCATCCCTTTAGATGGAGCGACATAACTATCCGGTATTTCTAATTTATTACCTTTACCATCACTATAATATTTAAGTTCCCCATTAGTGCCTTTTAAATACTCATCATAAGTAAGCTCTAAACCTGATAAGCCTTGATTATCACTACCTACAAATCCTATAATATGGGATAGAGCTTCGCCATAAGGATAATATCTTTTAGAATCTACTACTAAATAAACACCATCATAACCTAATTTTTCAATTTTATCAGCTGTTTCACTATTTAAATCCATCCCCTTACGAATAATTTCCATACTACTTTTTTTAGAAACATATTTATAAACATCTTCATAATCACAATTTAATATTTCTGCAATATCTTTAGATACTTTTTCTTTATCTTTAATTTGATTTGGAACTACATAAATAGTTGTTGTAACAATACTAGTAGCTAGTATTTCTCCATTACGATCGACTATATCACCACGTGGGGCATTAATAGTCATTTTTCGACTCCATAAATCTTCAGTTATTTTAGCTAATTTATTATAAGAAAATACTTGAATATAAAAAACTTTACCTATAACTAAAATAAGAATTATTATAACTACTAAAAGAACAAACCTAATTCTAATATGAATATCATTAAAAAACATATTATTCACCACTTTAATAATATGTTTTTAATTTTTATTTATTATTTTTCTTCTAAATCTAAAATTACTAACACCAAATGTTATATTTATTTTTCTTTCACGATTAAATTAAACTTTTTTTAATCGTCTTTGAAAAATAATTTATTAAATTTTTATTTACCTAAAGTTACTACTAAATTCATATCCGGAGTTACTAAGGTTCCAGCTGGAATACTTTGAGTAGTAACATAACCATATCCATCCGTACTAATGGGAATTTTTAAAAGATTGGCATAAGTCATTACTTCATTTAAACTCCAACCAGTTAAATCAGCCATTAGGTAATCGCTACTATTACTTACCAAAAACACTTTACTGTTTTCTAAAACTTTAGATTTATTAAGAGGATATTGATTAGTTATATATTTCCCACTACCTAAAGTATAAACATTTAATTTTTTATTTTTTAAGTCTTCTACAACTGGTAAAACTTCTAAACTCATATAATTATCAATAATGACAGTTTTATCAGCAATATTAACTTCACTTTCTTGAAGCCCTAGATAAGCAACTATATCATCAACTGCTTTAGTTAAAACATTACCAATCGGCGTAGCTGAAGTTGCTTCTAATTGTTTAACAGCAATATAAACAATATATTTGGGATCATCTTCCGGAAATATACCAGCAAAACTACGCATATAATCATATTTACCATCTAAATAACCACCTTTATCACTAGCAATTTGGGCAGTTCCAGTTTTACCTATCATCACAGTTTTAGTTGGATGCCAATATTTACTGGTACCATCATAAACTACTCCATGCATCAGTTTACGCATATAATCCATTGTTTCTTTACTATAAACTTTAGTTACTTCAGTTCTTTTACCATCATAAATGATATTGCCATCACTAGAAACAATTTTATCTACTACATATGGTTTTAAAATTGTCCCATCATTAGTAAGAGCACTTAAGGCTTGTAACATTTGAATTGGGGTCACAGCAACTCCTTGACCAAAAGCAGCATTATCTAGTTCGACAGGATATTTAAAATTAACAGTTCCTTTTAATTCACCAGCTAGTTCAATACCAGTTTTCTCGCTAAAACCTAATTTTTTATAATAATTTGTTAAAGTTTCAACCCCAATCCGATCAGCTAAATAACTAGCCCCAACATTAGATGAGTAAATAAAACCTGTATCAAAAGAAATATTCCCCCAACCTTGACCACGGTTATGATCTTTGATAGTTGCATCTCCCACTACTTTTTTACCAGATAAAAATGTTTCATTACCATCATATAAACCCTCTTCAATAGCGGTTGCCCAAGAAAATATTTTCATAACACTTCCAGGTTCATATTGATTACTAACTAACGGATTTTCATATTTTGTGATGGTATTTAAATCATTAGGATTAAAATTAGGATAAGTACTACTAGCTACAATAGCACCAGTTTTAGCGTCCATAACAGAGAAAATCATCCAATCCATATTATAATTAGTAGCTAAATCACTTGTTAAAGTTTCAGCAAACATTTGAATTTTTTGATCAATAGTTAAATAAATATTAGCCCCATCTTTAGCTTCAGTTGTGACAACTTTAGCACTAGGCAAGGTATAACCATAGGCATCAGTTTCATAAGTCTTTTTACCATTAGTACCAGATAATTCTTTGTTATAATATGACTCTAATCCTAATTCACCATTAATATTGCCATCTTCTTTAACTTTCGCATAACCAATTATATAAGAAGCAAATGCCCCCATACTATAATCTCTTTTTTGACCAGCATCAAAAATAATGCCAGGCATTTCTAAAGCTTCAATTTTATTTTTTAAAGATTCGGTTAATCCACTGCCATAAGGGCCAAATTCTACTTGATAACGGCCTTCAGTATTAAGTATTTTATAAGCAGTTTCATAAGGGATACCTATCATTTCATTTAACATTTTAGCTGTTCCTTCTTTATCGACAACATGTTGAGGATGTTTAGGATCGGTTGTTCTTGAGGAACTTAAGATTGCAATTATTTTATAGGAATTAACTGTTTGGGCCAAAGGATTACCATCTTTATCATAAATATTTCCTCTTTTAGCATAAATAACTTCTGATTTAGTATTTCTATTACTAGCAAATTCATGTAAATTAACACCATCTACGGTATTACTTAATGATACATAAGCTAGTTTACCAATAATTGCGACAAATAAAAAAGCCACAATAAAAATTAAAATCTTTGGTATTTTTACTGTAACTCTCCTACTTATCATAAATTATCTCCTTTATCTTAATCTTCTTCTGTCTTTATTATATTATCACTTCTAAATGAAAGTCCATACTCTTTAGCTATTTTTTGAATATTTTCCATACTAACTAATTCATCGATTTGCATTTCTAAACTTTCATTAGTCCCTTCTTGTTTATTAATTTTATTTTGTAATTTTTCATTTTCAATATTAGTTTCACTTAAAAGAGCTTTGGAAAATACGTTAACTGTTGGAATAGCTACTATTAACATTAAGATTAAAAAATACATAAATTTTTCACCTTTTAAAAAACGATAATGTTTCTTTCTCATTTAATTAATCCTTTCTATCACACGTAGTTTTGCACTATGACTACGACTATTCTCTTTTAACTCGCGAGAACTTGGTAAAATTGGCTTTTTATTGACCAACTTTATTTTTGGCTGATATTCTTCTGGAATATTTGGTAAGCCCTTTACTAATTCATCTACTTCACTATTCTTTTTAAAAATATTTTTGACTATGCGATCTTCTAAAGAATGAAAAGTAATAACGGCTAATCTGCCACCTTTATTTAATAATGATATAGCAGTTGGTAAAACATTTTCTAACACATTTAATTCATCATTAACCATAATTCTTAAAGCTTGAAATATTTTTCTTTCCGGATGATTTTTATAGAAATAATTAGCACCAGTTGCCATTTTAATTATTTCAACTAACTCCAAGGTTCTGTTTATAGGTTGATTTTTTCTTACTAAACAAATTTTCCCAGCAATTACTTTACTTAATTTTTCCTCACCATATAAATAAAAATATTTAGTTAATTCTGCTTCGGAATAATTATTAACTATTGATGCTGCGGTTAATTTATTATCTAAATTCATACGCATATCCAAAGGAGCATCACTCATAAAAGAAAATCCTCTTTTAGCATCGTCTATTTGGGGAGATGAAAAGCCTAAATCAAAGATAATTCCATCTACATAATTTATCCCTAAATCATTAATTGCTTGTTTCATATCTTTAAAATTAATGGGTAAAATTTTATAATTGTTACTTATTTCTTTTAAAATTTCTTCACTATATGTTCTAGCTTCTGCATCTTGATCTATGCCAATAAGTAAACCATTTTGATCTAATTTTTTTAAAATTTCTTTACTCATACCTGCATATCCTAAAGTTGCATCAACATAAATCCCATTACTTTTAATATTTAAAGCCTCAATTACTTCTTTAAGCATTACACTATAATGTTTCATGATAGGCCTCAAATAAGTTTTCAGTAATCTCTTCTAATTTAGCTTGATTTTCTTCCATATATTCGTTGTATTTAGTTTCATCCCAAATTTCAATATGGTCATTTACGCCGATTATCACACATTCTTTAGATAAACCGGCGTAGCTAACCAACGGGGAGGTAATATTGATTCGACCATTTTTGTCGAATTCACACGCAGTAGCACCTGCAAAGAAAGAACGCATAAATGCTCGGGCATCATGTTTAGTGTAAGAAAGTTTATTTAATTTAGAAACAAATACTTGCCACTCTTCTTCTGTATAAAGATACAAACACTTTTCTACCCCACGAGTTACAATTATTTTATCTTTTTCTTCTCTAAACTTCCCAGGTATAACAATTCTACCTTTTTCATCGATGTTGTGATGATATTCGCCCATGAACATTTATATCACCCACTTTCTGCCACAGATATCCACTGTCTACCATTATTATACTAAAACCCACCTCAAAAGTAAATAATTATTACTTCTTATTTTGGAAAATCCACCATGTTGACAAAATCTTGTCAAAGAAAAAAACTAATAAATCATTAAATTTACTAGTTTAGATTAAAAATTACAACTCTGTTATTGACAAGAGAAATTGTAAGTTAAGTTATTTTCTTTTCTATTAGATTTTCCTTACGATGTACTTTTAAATAATGGTTTAGTTAAACTTTATATTTTTTGGTTTTTTGTAATACTTTTCCTTGTTCTTTTAAACCAATTAATTTAGGAACAGTTTTAATATTAATAGTTTTAATAGTTATTAATTTATCGGCAATTGACACTATCCATCCCTCTATATATAATGGTGGTACAATTGTTAAAGGAAACATATGATTTTTAATTGCATTAGTAATTCTTTTATCAATAATATCAGGATAATAGATTTGATAATTTTCAGAAGCCTCTTTGGCATGAACAAAACCATGCATTCTAAAAACACTTTTTTTAGTCCTTAAACACTCAGGATATTTTTTAAATAATTCTTCATTATATTGCCATGCTTTAGGGTAAAAATCATGTAATAAACCCGCTATAGCACATATCTTTGCATTGACATGGATTTTTCTTGCTATCATAAAACTTTCGAAAGAAACAAGTACACAATGATGAAACACAGAATCATCATGATGTATATATAGCTTTCTTTTTTCAAATTCTTCACTTTTCAGTATATCTTTAACATAAGAATACCACTCGTTAAATAATTTATTATCTTTTAGAAATAATATTAATTCCTCATCATTTATTAGCATTTCTTTTAAGCTTCTCTCTTTTTAAAACTTATTAATTAACAAATTTATAATTGCCACTTTTTAGGCTAGTTCAATTAATTTATCTAATAATTCAGAATAAGAATAACCTAAATCTTGAATTAATTGCGGATACATACTTATTTCTGTAAAACCGGGTAAAGTATTAATTTCATTTAATATTATTTTATGAGTATCTTCATTTACAAAAAAATCTATTCTCGATAAACCAGTGCAATCACAAATTCTAAAAGCCCTTTTAGCTAATTGTTGAATTTCTTTAGCTATATTATCCGCAATTTCAGCTGGAATTACTGTTTTTGAATAAGTATTTTTATATTTTGAAGAATAAGAGTAAAAATCATCAGCTGCTAAAATTTCCCCTACTCTTGATGCTTCTAATACTTCATTACCAATTATTCCTACTTCCACTTCTCTACCAATAATTTCTTCTTCAATCAAGACCTTTTCATCATATTTAAAAGCTGTTTCTAAAGCATATTCTAAAGTATTAAAATCTTTTACTTTAGTAACACCCACAGAAGAACCAGACTTAGATGGCTTAATAAATACAGGATAATTTAATTTAGTTTGAATTTCTTTATCAATATCTTCTATTGTAACTAGCTTCATATCCCAATTATCTTTAATTAAACTATAACCTTGACTAGTTTTCTTTAAATATATGTCTTTAGCTAAATTAAAGCCATTACCTCGTAAAAGCATTTTCGTATATATTTTATCCATACAAATACTAGATGATAATTCATGGCAACCAACATATTTTTTATTTAACATTTTTAACATGCCTTGAATAGTTCCATCTTCACCATATTGGCCGTGTAAAACTGGAAATACTACATCAATATCTTTTAAATAAGAAACAATATTGGGAATTAGTTCAATTTCCGTAATTTTATCATCAATATTCAAAACTTTTATTTGGGAAACAGGAACTAAATATTTATAAAATAAACCATTTCTATCAATATAAATGGGATAAATATCATATTTTTCTTTATTTAAATTGGCAATTACACTTGTTCCTGAGACAACAGAAACTTGATGTTCAGTACTCTTGCCACCAAAAATAACCGCTATTTTCATGTTAAATCACTTCTTTCAATTTGTCATATACTTCATTTAAATGCATCGCTTTTGAAGCTTTGATTAAAATTGTATCTTGAGGTTTGACAATATTTTTTAAATTATTATTAGCTTCTTCATTAGAATTATATGTAAAAACATTTTCTTTATTAAAGCCTAATTTTAAAGCTTCGGAAGCAATATATTTTGCATTAGATCCAATTGTTACTAAAACATCTATTTTATTAGCATAGACACATTTACCTACTTCTTGATGTAATTTAGTTGCATAATCTCCTAATTCTAACATATCACCTAAAATAGCTACTTTTCTCGTATTTTTTAAAATTCCTAGATAATTAAGTGCACTTGTCATTGAATCTAAATTGGCATTAAAAGCATCATTAATAATTGTTATTCCATGATATTTTTCGACTTCTAATCTTTTTTTAGTTAAAGTAAAACTACTTATTCCTTCTTTAATATCATTATCAGCAATTTTAAAATAATGGCCCACTGCTAAAGCACATAAAGCATTTAATACAAAATGGGCTCCCGGTGAATTAATTTGAAATTCCTCATGGTTATAAGTAAATTTTGAATAATTTTCACTTAACTCTATATTACTGGCCATATAATCACTTGGAGTATCTATACCATAAGTAATAAACTTTATTTTATCAGAACAATTTAAATAATAATTATGAAGCATATCATTATCATTATTAATTACTAAAACTTTTTCTGGCATTCCTGCTAATATTTCGAGTTTAGCTTTTAATATATTTTCTCGACTACCTAAAAAACCAATATGAGCTGTTCCAACATTAGTAATAACTGCTAAAGTAGGTTTAGCAATTTGCGATAAAGTAGCTATTTCGCCTAAAGCATTCATCCCCATTTCAATAACCATGGCAGTATGGTCTTTTAAACTTAAAATAGTTAAAGGTAAACCAATGTGATTATTATAGCTACCTTCAGTTTTTAACACTTTATATTTTTTCCCTAACACACTAGCAATAACATCTTTAGTACTAGTTTTTCCGACACTACCTGTAACTCCTACTACTGGTATATCATATAGACTTCTTTTATAACTAGCTAATATTTGTAAACATTTAATGGTATCATCTACTAAAACAATAAAACTTTTTTGATTTTTAAGTAAATCTGGCTCAATAACTGTATCTCGATCTAAGATACAGCCTTTTGCTCCTTTTTCTAAAGCTTCTTTATATAAAGCATTACCATTAAATACTTCACCTTTAATGCCAACATAAATATCACCCGGTTGAAGAGTTCTTGTATCTTTAGAAAAGTTATCTAAGATGCATTTTTCATCGCCCACTAATAAAGTTCCTGCACATTTAGTTATTAAATCTTTTAAATAAATTTTATTTTCCATCATTTTCTCCTTTTAATATATTATATATTGTCTGATATAATTTTTGATTAGCAGCTTCTAAACTCATTTTTCCTACTTTAAAAGGTTCACCAAAAGTTATTTTTAAATCTTTACTCCGAAATTTATAATGACCACTGATGGCAAAAGGCACTATTAAAGCATCACTTTTATGAGCTAATGATACTGCTCCAAATTTAAAAGGCAATAATATTTCTTTAGTTTTATTTCTTGTCCCCTCAGGAAAAATTCCTAAAGCTAAATCTTTATTTAAAACTTCTAAAGCTTTTGATTTAGCATTTTCATCATGAATTTCTCTATTAACTGGAATACATCCAACCATTTTAAAAAACCATCTTGTTTTTAAATTACGAAAATATTCAATTTTGGCCATATAATGAATAGGTCTTTTTGAGGCTAAAATAACTAAACATTGGTCCATTAAATGAACATGATTGCCACAAAAGATAACTGGACCTGTTTCTGGTATTATCTTTTTATTAATAATTTGATACGGATAATAAATTTTAAAAATTAACCCTAATGGATACTTTAAAAAATTATACCAAAACATCCCAAACTCATTTTTTTGATAGGATTTAAATATAATAAAAATTATATATAAACAAAGTAATATCAATGATATGTATAAAATAGTCATTTTTACCACCTTCTTTATAATCATATCATAAAAAGATTATTTTTTTAACAAATTTTTGTAATTAACCAAAAGAAAAAAGACAACATTAGTCATCTATTTATTTTTCTCTAGTAATTCTTCTTGTAATTTTAAATAATCAACTTTAGCCATCTTGGTTTTGGGAAATTCTTTTTTAAAAATATATTCTTTAGGAATCATATAATGCGCTAAATGTTTATTAGCATAATCCATAATTTTTTTAAGAGTTGTATATGATTCTTCGACTCCATCTTCTAAGATAATAAAAGCTTTAGCTACTTCTTTTTTATAAGGATGTGGTACTCCTACTACACAAGCATCTTTAATTAAATCCATATCTTTTAAAACATTTTCAACATGTTGTGGATAAATATTATAGCCAGAAGAAATAATTATTCTTTTTATTCTTTGAACATAGAACAATACGCCATCATTATCCATATAACCTAAATCACCAGTATGAATATATTCTAAACCATCAGCATGTTTAACTAAAACTTCTTTAGTAGCTTTTTCATTATTTAAATAACCATCCATTACTACAAAACTATGAATACAAATTTCGCCAATTTCCCCGACTTTTAATTCTTCAAAAGTATTGGGATCACAAATTTTAACAATATTACCAGGTAGAGGAATACCAATACTACCTAATTTATCACTGCCCTTAGTCCCAAAAGTAACCGGTCCCGTTGTTTCAGTCATTCCATAGCCTTGGATGATTTTTCCTTGACTACCATGTTTTTTTAAAAATTCATTAATAATGGCATTTTTTTGAGGAGTTAAGGAATCACCTCCGGAAATTAAACATTTAATCGATGCTAAAGAAACGTTATCTAAATAGGAATTTTTAAGTAAAGCTTCAAAAAGGGTTGGAACTCCAATAATATAATTAGGATTATACTTAACTAATAATTTATCAAATCTTTTAGCATTAAAAGTGGGAATTAAAATTGTAGTAGCTCCTTTACAGATAGGAATAAAGACTCCAACCACTAAACCAAAGCAATGAAAAAGAGGCAAAATGGATAAAATTGATTCACCAACTTCAACGATATCGAAGAAAACTTTGGCTTGTTCATTTACCCCAATAATCGAACGATTAGACAAAACAATACTTTTAGGAGTACCGGTTGTACCACCACTATGTAAAATAACACAAGGATCTTTACTTTTAACTTTAGCTTTGATAATGCCTTGATAAGAATCACCTAAATGAATAAATTTATTCCAAAAAAGATAAAAACTATTTTTATTAGGCTTTTCATCTTTTCTTCCTAAAGTAACATTATACATAGTATTAAGTAAAAGTGGCATTGAATCAGAAGGAGATGCAATAATAACTCGATATACTTTCGTCTCTTCAATAATATTTTTTATCTTACTATAACATTGATTTAAAGCAATCAAAACAGTACTATTCGTACTATTTAAATAATCTTTTATCTCACTTTCAGCACTTAAAGGATGCACCATATTCACAATAGCTCCAATTTTATTAATAGCAAAAAAGGAGATAACTGCCTCGGGAGTATTTGGTAAACATATTGTAACAACATCTTTCTCTCTTACGCCTAAAGCTTTTAAACTTCTTGCACATTTATCAATATAATCCCAAAATACTTCATAAGTAATTTTGCGTCCAAAATAATTTAATACTGCTAACTTTCGATAAGAAGACGTAATATCCATCATATAATCATAAACCGATAAATCAGGAATATTAACAATTCTTTCTTCTTTAGTATAAAAATGATTCCATAAATAGTTTTTTTCTTTTGTCATACTTTTACCTTTCTATTAACATATGAATTATCCAATATAATTATATGTTTTTACAATGCTATTTTAAGATTTTTTTTCAAAACAATTTTTAATTAAAGGAAATAAAGTAACCATAATTAATAAAGATGGATAAATATAACGATAATAAGTATTAGCAGGACTTAAAATACAAAATAAAATAGAAATAATATTAGGAATTAAAAATACATAATTTCTTTTTTTATTTAATAATCCTACAAATACTAAAATTGATAACCAAGTAATTATTCCAATATTTAAAAATATTCCCAGAGGACTACACTCCACTCCTATTTCATAATTATGCATAATTTTTCTTAATCCACTTAAATTATTATAATGATAATCAAAACCAGCTTCCGGTATCTTTGGATTTAATTTATGATAAATTTTCCATTTATTTTCAAAAGGATAAAAATAACCAGTAACATTGTTTATAGTGGCATCAACATAAGTTAATGGATATTTAGTTAGACCACTAAACCACACTTTAAAATAATTTATCAAATCAGCATTAGTATAATCTTTATTAAATTTATTTTTAACGGGATCTGCTAAGTTTTCATCATAATCAATAGCTAAATTTTCATAATCTAATATTTTACTTATTGCTTCTTTTTCTTCTTCGTTAAAAGGATAATTGTGATATTTAGCTACTCTTGCTGTTTGTTGAAAAGGAATTGATAAAGTTTCTCTAATACTTGTTCCTGATATTCCTAAAGAAGGTAATAATATTTTACTATAGCTCATATAGGAAGTTAATACTAAACCTAATACTACTAAGGGCGCTATTACATTTTTTTTCTTAATTAAGAAAGGAATAGTTAAAATAACTATATATAAGCCATTATTACGAAATAAGATAACTAACATACTAATTAAATATAAACTTATATAATCATGCTTGGTTAATTTATCTTTCTTGAAATAATCATATATTTCTAAACTAAATAAAACCAAGAAAGCGGTATATAAAGTATCTTTTACTGCCGTAATACTATAATAGCCAAAGATAGGTACTAGACCTAAAAATAACAATATTATTAATGAATATAAAGGATTAATATTTTTTTTAATAGCATAACTTAAGGTATAACTATAACAAATAATTACAATTAACATTTGCCAAACAGAATACATAAACATTCCCAAATTATAATTACCAAGGAAGTAGCCAATTTTAACCATTCCTCCTAATAAAACGGTATGCACTATAGGATTAAAATTAGTAAGGGTGCTATTACTTATGGGATTAATCGCTGCTATATATCTAGTATAAAAGCCAAAAAATTCTTTAATTTGATTAGCATTATCATAATTAATAATACCTGGATAATAAATTATTAAGAAAATACTATAACAAATAAAGAGAAATATAAAGGAGTATAAAAAAGGTTTTTGTTTATAACGCTCTAAAATAGTCCACTTAGGAGTTTTATAACTTTTTTCCAAAAATTTAATAATGTTCATAAATAAGACATTAATAAATATAAAATAACCAAATACTTTTATTAAAGAATTAAATAAATTTTGAATACTGCCCCAAAATAAATTACCGGTACTAGTTAATTCATAACTATAACCTAAAACTAAAATAAAACTTATAATGGCACTTAAAACTTGATATTTTTTTTCTAATTTAAAATTTTTTCCTAAATATTTATAAAATAAAAAAAGGGCGATAAATAACACAAATTCTAAGCCATATATTAAATAATTATTATTTAAATATAAATCAAAATATTTATAAATACTATAAAATGTTAAACTGCTACAAATAATATTTTTTAAATTATCTTTCATGATTACCTCTTCTAAAAATTAAAAACTTTTGAATCAAATAATTACATACAAATAAAAATAATTCAACTGGTATTTTAATAAAACTAGGATTAATAGTTACAAACTTATGAATATTATCTACTACTAAGGCTGAAATACTCATTTGGATAATTACTAATAAATAATATTTAAAAATAGTTTGATAAGTATTAACTTTACTTTCAAATACTTTATTTTTGTTAAGTAAATAATTAATAAATGATGATATAACACGAGCCATGATAGTTGCTACAACAATACTTATTTTAAAGAAAGTATTAAACAAGGTAAAAAAGATGATATCAATACCAAAACTAAGACCAGCTACTATTAAATATTTTAGAAACATTTGATATTTTTTTAATATTTTTTGGAAATATTCTATCATACTTTACTACCTCTTTAATAATTTTAACATACTAATTTATAAAAGAAAATAGGAAGATAATTTTTATCTTCCTACAAATTAATACACAAAGAAAGCATTCATTTTGTTAAATTTTAAAATTCTTAATTATTTTGCAATTTTATTATTTCTTCTTTACTTAAATTAGTTGTTTTAATTATAGTGTCTATTGGAATATGTTCCTTTAACATATTTTTAGCTATATTTAAAGAAGTATCGTGTCTAGCATAACGTTCTCTGGCTTCTTGAATCATTTTAGCTTCTTCTTCATAAGATACTAATCTTGTTATACTATCATCATCATTGATTACAAACATCTTTTCTTCAACCTCCCTTACTAATTTATCTTGTTTACTTAATTTCTCTATTTCTTCTTTACTAGCACTTAACATTACTAAATAGATATGTTCTAAATCCCCTTGGATATTTTTATCATACCA
>CANQTA010000006.1 GCA_947626655.1 uncultured Bacilli bacterium | reverse complement strand
TGTCAAGAAGGAAATTGGAATAATTTTAAATACGCGATCTCCATAAAATTGTGTCTAAAAACTTGACATAAATCCATGCTGAAATAAGCGAACGAGATGGAAACGTAAGAAACGGAGACGAAAACTTATTTAGTTTTATTGAAAAAATATTTGGAAGACCTTTAGGTTCTACTGAAATAGAACACATTAAGAAATGGGAAGATAATGATCTTACTAAATATGCCATTAAACAGGCTGAATTAGCAAGAGCATTTAGTATTCCATACATCGAAAAAATCTTGTTGTCTTACAAAAAAGATAATATTACAAAAGTGTCTCAAGCAGAAGAAAGAGATAAAAAATGGCAAGAAAAATCAAAAAAGAATTTATATAAAAATAAATCAGATAAATTTGAAGAAGCTTTGTCTGAATGGAAGGAAAATTATAAGTGACTAAGGAAGAAATAGAAGAATTATTTAGATTCTTAAAAGCAAGTTATCCAACTTATGATTTTAATGCTGATATGATTAGTTACTGGGCAAATGAATTATCACAATACTCATTTGAAGATGTAAAGCTTAGTTTAAAACATTGCCTGGCTAATGACAAATATACAAATAGACCACCACAATTAGAAGTAATAATATTTAAATTACCAAAGATTAAGCAAAAAATAGATTTTACTAAAATTACTTATTTTTGTAGGAATTGCCGTAAGCCATTTAATAATCTCGATGATTGCCATAAACATGAGGATAGATGCTCATCAATTCTTTATATAGAAAGAAAAAGCAAAAAATATAATTGGGATTTTAATGATCAAATAAAAGAAGAATTGTATCAGTATTCTGAGGAAAATTTTGAAAATTTTTATAGCAATTTTTTAAAAACTGTAAAAAAAGCAACAAGTTTAGAGTGGGAAAGAAAATTAATTAATAATATTTTTAATCCACCAGAAAAAGAAGAAGCATTAAAATTTTTACAAAATTAGAAAGAGGGAGAAAATGAAAAATTGGCCAAATTTTTTCAGGGGTAATGGTAAAAAGAAAAATCAAAAAGAATTAATGAAAGATTTAATAGATACAAATAAATCTTTAAATATGAATATTAGTGATAGACTATTTGATTTATTAGATGAAAATAACAAGTGGAAAGATAAATATTATAAGTTAGATTCGGATAATAAAGAAAATCTTAAATTAGTTGAATTGAAAGAAAAAGATATTAAAGCTTTAGAAAACAAAGCTAAAAAAGAAAAATCAGTAATAGAAATACTAAATAATTTAGACAATAAAATTGATTATGTTATAAAAAAGATAGATTTATTAGAGGATATATTAGATAAATTTAAAGGTAATATTTATGAAATAAAACCAGTAAAAAAATGTACAGGCTCTAAGCAAACGATGCAACTTTATTCTAAAGGCAGAACTAGTAGCATTATAAAAAAGGTGGTAGTAGATGATGAGTAAAAATGACAAGCAAGGAATAGTTTTATTAATTGTTTTAGCAGGTCTTATAGCGATATTTGTATATTGGGGTATAAACAGTTATATTTATAGCCAAAAATCTTACGAGTTTGCTAAAGACGGCGAAATATTTCAAAGTAACGAATGCTACCAAACAGAGGATGGCGATTGCTTTTGCAAATATGAAAACAATTATGTCCAAGTTGATAATTATTATGAGGAGGGATAAATAATGACAAATAAGAAAGCAATAACAATTTTAACGATATTAGGAGTATTGTTCGTACTACTATTATGTAGTGGGTGTAACAAACAAATAATAGATTTAGATTATACATATGGTAAAGCAGTATGCACTATAGGAAATGAAAGATTAGAATTAGAAATAGATACATGGAACGATTATGATGGTGAACAAATACAAATTAAGACTAAAGATGGTGAAACATATCTTTTATCTATGAATAATTGCTATTTAGTAAAGGGAAATTAAGATGAAAACAAGTAAATTTAATTTAATATGGACGGCAATTTGGTTTACATTTATAACAATATTATGTTTAATATTTCAAAATGGTTGGTCTTTATTTTTATTAATAATTTGGGGTACTGGTATATACACTATTTCGGAGTAATAAGATGAAAAATAAAGAGATAACAATATATGAATTAATTGGACTTATTAAAGATGGTAAAGCACCTAAAAAGATAAAAATAAAAGAAAATGTATTTGAATTGATAGTAAGCCGATATTATCTTAATAAAGAATTTTTAGTTGATAATGATTTATTTTACAAAATTACATTAGGATATATAACATTAGATGATACAGTTGAAATTCTACCAGAAGAAAATGATGAGTGGGAAGATATAGAAGAATGTTCAAAAAAAGATTTTTTAGATTTAACTCTCGATGAAAGAACAATAGAACTTTACTATTATGTAAGAGATTTAATTAAAAATCAAAAATACTTAAAAGAAAAGTTGGAGAATAAAAATGATTAAATATTATTTATTAATTTTCGATAACGATTATTACAAAATTATAAAAGAAGAAGATTTATTTTTAATTAGTCAAATGCTTAAAAATGAAATACCATTAATAATAATGCCTATTGATGATGATTTTATTGAAGAAATAGAAAAGTTGGAGGAAAAATAAAATGGAAATAATAATTATAATTGCTACTATTTTTATTGATATTAGTTTAGAACGTATAAGTGATTCTATAAATGAGTTGCGAGAAACAATAGAAAGGTTAAAAAAATGAAAGTTAGAACTTTTAAAGTATTAAATAGTAAAGGTGATATTGAACTTATTTATTTAAAACCACATTATGGCATGGAACAATATGAAATCCAAAATGTAAATGACTATGATGAAGATATATTTAATGTTAATATTTTTCAATTATATGAAAAAAAACAACAACTTATTTCTTTTTTGAAAGATAAGATAAAAGAAACAACACCAAATATAAAAACAAACTATTATGATGAAGATGGTTTTAAAAAAGCACAAGACATAAATAGTTCAAACATTATTATGAAACCAGCATATATTGTTTATCAAGAAGTCCTAGATTTTGTTAATAAAGGTGGTAAATAATGAATTATTTAATTGTTATAATTTTAATTATTTCTATATGTTCATTATTTGCTTTAGTAATTTATCGGTTAAATGATATAAAAGAAGAAATAAAAAAACAAAATGAATATTGGAAAAGTTTAGATAAACATTTTGATAAAACAATTAATTTTTGGATAAATATAGTCGATTATATTAAAAAAGGTGGTAAAGATGAGTGAAATAAGATTAATAAACAAAGAATTAGGAGAAATAAAAATAGATGATAAAGGTTATTTTGCTATTCCTGATGATATTTATAATGCTATTGAACAATTGCAACAAGAAAACGCAAATTTAAAAAGACAGTTATATAGTCCAGACCAAATTGAAACAGTTTGTCCTAAATGTGGTGAAAAATTTACTACTAGTTATTCTAAGGAAGTTTATGATTTAAAAGAAGAAATCGAACGTAATAAAATAACAATAGAGTGCTATCGTAAAAAATTTAGGGAAACTGTAAAAGATAATCGTGATTTTGTTTGCAAACTAAATGTTTATGTAGAATTTGAAAAGTGGCTTGAAAAGTATAGTCATGAAGTAGGTATTGATGAATATGTAACTATACAATTCATTTTAGATAAATTACAAAATTTGAAAGAAGGTAAGAAATAATGAATCATAAATATAGATTAAAAGACAATGTTGATTTTAAAATGGTAAATAAGAAATCAATAAAGAAATATGATTTTGATTTATCTGATTATTATGACGAACAAACAAGATTATTTACTTTTCCAAAAGGATATGTTGCATGGCATTTAATGGCAGAAGTATTTAGAACTTTTCTTATACCATTAGAATTAGTGGAGGAGATAAAAGATGAATAAATATGTTAAAAATAAAACTTAAAAAAGCGTAAATACTAATGAAAAAATCATTAAAAAAATAGAAAAACTATTTTAAATAAAAAATACTAATAATTATTAGATTTTAAAATAGAAAATAGCCTAATAATTTAAAGTAACAAAATTACTTGTGAATGTTACTTTCTAAAAAGGAGTTGAAAATGCTTAAATTATGTGAGTTAGAAAATAATATTAAAGATTTTATTATATCTTTAAAAGATGATGAAATAAGTAATTCGAGTTTAAAAATTTATGAATCAAATATTAAACAGTTAATTAATTATTTAAAAGATAATAATATTGACGAAATAGATAAAAATGTTATATTAGATTATCGTACATATCTTTTAGAAAAAAAACATTATAAAATAACAACTATTAATAAATATATTGTGATCATAAATAAATATTTATCTTTTATCGGTTCAGAAGGTTTAAAAATTAAACAGCTTAAATATCAAAGGAAGCATTTTATTGATAATGTACCAACAGTTATTGATTATAAAAGAATTTTAAGAAGTGCAAAGAAAAAAGATATAGTAGCTTATTATTTTATTTTAATTGCTGCTTATACAGGCATGAGAGTATCTGCTATATTAGAAATAACTGTAGAATCGTTAAAAGAATCTAAGAAGAATAGTGATTATTTAAAAATTCACTCAAAAGGTAAATATAATGAAGTGCCTTTTCCAGCTTGGTTACGAAGAGAATTGTTGAATTACTTAAAAAACAATAATATAAAAAGTGGTTATATTTTTCCATCATCAAGAATTAAAGATTCACCTTTGTGTCGTAAAACTATGTGGGAAAAAGTGCATAGAGTAACAGGCCAAGCTAGAGTTAACTTAGAAAAAGGACATCCACATGCATTTAGACATTTACTAGGTAAAGAACTTACTAAAGTTGTAAATGATGATTTAGTAGTTGCTGATATTTTAGGACATGAAAGTTTAGAAACTACTAAACAATATCAGCAAAAATCAAAGGAAGAAATTTCAAAAATAATTAATGAATTTAGGTTTAAATAGGAGAATATTGTAAATGAATGGTATAAATATTAATGATTATAAAAAAAATCTTAAATTAGGAATATCAGCCGATGAAGAATCTGATAATTTTCATAAGTGGATATCTAAAATAAGAGATAAAGATACAAGAGAATTATTAAAACATATGGATGAAAGAGCTATGCGAATAACATTAAATAATTATCATCTTACAAACTATGAATTAAATTTAGTTTTAGATTACATTTATGATTTACAACTTAAATTATATAATACTAAAAATGAATTAAAAGAAATACACAAATTATTAAAGAAATCGGTTTTATTATTTGCTAGAAAGAATGGCTCACAAAATATTCCTGACTATTTGCAAAGCATTATAAAGAAAGAAGGAAGACTAGAAGATGCAAAATGAAGAACAAGCAGAAAATAAAAATTTAAAAAAAGAAATAATTGATATTATGTTAAATGAACTTGTTAGAAGAAAATTAATTAAAAAGAACAATTCAACATTTGATGATACAAAACATTTATTAAAAAATTATGCAAAATTAAAACATTCTAAAAAAGGAATTAATAAACAAATTAAAGGATTAGAAAATTCTAAAAACTCATTATCAGGTTTAAAACCTAAATTTACAAAGAATAATTTAGAAATTAATTCTAATAATGTAAACTTAAATGATTTGGATACTATTAATAAAAGAATTCTTGATTTAAAACAAGATATTGAAAAAATAGATAATTATTTAACTTTTATTGAAGATGCATTAGAAAATATTAAAGAAAATCCTGATTATACATTATTAGAAAGAATTTATTTTAAAAATGAAGATCCAAAAGATTTAGCAATTGAAAAAAATTGTGATGAAACGACTATTTATAGAAAAACTAATAAATTATTAAATGAATTAAAAGTGTATATTTTTCCAGGTAAATACATTGATGAAATTAATTAAAATGCAAAAAAGTTGCAAAAAAGCCGCCTTGACTATGCAAAAATAGAACTTTATAATATGGTAAAATGAAATAAATATGAATGATGCTAATTGAGGCATCATTTTTATTTTGATGGAAGGAGTACAATGAAAAAAATCATTAAAATAAGTGGCAAAGATTATACAATGCAATCAAGCGCATATACACAGTTTGCATATAAGGACCTAACTGGTAGGAGTTTATTAAATGATTTACAAGATCTTATAAAATTAAAAGCCAAAGCAATGGATAATATTGAATTATCTGAATTAGATAAAGTTACAGAATTAGTTTTAAAAATATCTTTTGCGATGATACAAGAAGCCGATCCAAATCAAGTCCAAGATTATAAAAGTTTTTTAAAATCTATTGATGATTTATATTCTGATACCGCTTGGATTGAAGAAGTTATTCTTTTAGGATGTACACCCTTATCAGGGCGATTACAAGAAATTAAGCAATAGTTCCAATTCTTCTGCTCCTATGGATGAATATGAAGTAGTCGCCTTAGCAAAAAGACTAAATATAACAATAGAAGATATGAAAACAATGTCTTTTGTGTCTTTAATAAATATTCTTTTATCAACAGTAGAAGAAAAAGAAACTAAAGCAACACAAAAAGATATTGATGCTGTATTTGGCTAGAAAGGATAATCATGATAAAAGCAAAAGTAATAGAACCTTTTTATGTAAAGGAAAATACTTTTCTTTACTTAGATGAAGAGCGATTCAATGAGTTAAAAGAAAAAGGTAAAGTCATTAGAGAAAAAGATGGTAAAAAAAATATATCAAAAGAAAAACCTATCTATAAAACTGTCATTGATAATAAATTATTAGAAACTAGATAATGTCCCGTTCAATAGATAGTTCTTTTTATAATTCAAAAGTGTGGAAGCAAGTTAGATTAAACGTTTGGAGAAAACAAGCATGTATATGTAACAGATGTCATAGACCTGTATATGTTGCTGGTCTTTCTGATTATATTTCAAAAGAAAAAAGATTAAAAGGAATTGTTCACCATAAAGTTTATTTAAATGCAAATAATGTAAACGATTCTAATTATACATTAAATGAAGATAACCTTGAGGGAATATGCATTGATTGTCATAATGAAGAACATAATAGCACTTCAGTTACTAAACCAGGACTAGCATTTGATAAAGATGGTAACTTAATTAAGAGATGTTAATCCCCCCATTTAAAACCTTTTTTAGTGCTTTTAAGACAACGAGGCCAGAACCTCCAAAAAATGCACAAGTTCGCGCATAGACCCCCATCTCTGGAGAAAGGAAGTGATAATATGACAAAAATTTTGAAAATTGATTTAAACATTGTAAAAGGGACTTTTAAGGAAATGAATAACGAGAAAGGAATACTTGGCCATCAATTAATAGACGAATTAATTTTTATGAAAAAAACTTTAAAAAAGTTAAAAAAGGAAATTAATTCGAGTAAAGTTATTACTAAAATGTGCCAAGGAAACTATGATATTGAAAGAGCTAATCCAGCTATTTCCCAATACAATACAATGGTTAAAAATTACAATTCAACAATAAAGCAAATAATAGAAATACTACCTTCTGAAAATATTAATCCAGGTGATGATGGGTTTGATGATTTTTAAGGTGATTATGAATGTCATATATAGAAGAATATTACAATTATTTGTTAAAATATCCTAAACGAGCACCATTAAAAGTATTAACTGTTTATAAAAAGTTAGTTGAAGACATAAAGAAGCCACAAAAGGTTTCTTTTTTTAATAAATTAACAAAAGAAAATGAAACTCATACTTATATCTTCGATGAAGAATTAGGTTTAAGGGTAATTCAATTTATAGAAAAATATTGTAAACAATCAAAAGGAAGATGGGCAGGTAAACCGTTAATTTTAGAATTATGGGAAAAAGCTTTTGTTGAAGCACTTTTTGGTTTTGTAGATAAAGATACAAAATTAAGAAAATATAGAAAAGGTATTTTATTTGTTGCTAGAAAAAATGGAAAATCAGAATTAGCAGCTGCTATAGCAACTTATCTTCTTACAAAAGATGGTGAAGGCGGTGCTGAAATATATTCCGTAGCAGCCAAAAAGGATCAAGCAAAAATTGTATGGGAAGAAGCAAAAAAGATGATTAATAAGTCTTTGGCTTTAAAGAAAAGAATTAGAACATTAGTAAATGGTTTATTTTATGATAAAACTGATTCTTTTTTTAAGCCAGTTTCTTCTGATAGTAATTCCCTAGATGGTTTAAATGCTCATGGTGTTATAGCAGATGAAGTTCATGCTTGGAAAGATAAAAACTTAATGGATGTTATGTATGACTCAATGGGAGCAAGAGTTCAACCATTATTATTAGAGACATCTACAATGGGCATTATAAGAGAATCAGTTTTTGACAATGAGTATAATTATTCAGGCAAAGTTATTTTTGGTAAGGTACCTGATGAAACATTATTAGCTATAATATATGAATTAGATAAATTAGAAGAATGGCAGGATGAAGAGTGTTGGTATAAATCAAACCCTGGACTAGGAACGATTAAATCAATTAGTACTTTACGTTCAAAAGTCGAAAGAGCAAATAATAATCCTACTGAATTAACTAATTTATTATGTAAAGATTTTAATATAAGACAAGTAGATACTAGATCATGGTTAACCTTTGATGAATTAAATAACGAATCCGAATATGAAGAATTTAAAGACTGTTATTGTTTAGGTGGCTGTGATTTAAGTTCTACTACCGATTTAACTTGTGCTACATTAATGGGTTATCAAAATGGTGAATTAAAAGTAAAGCAGATGTATTTTTTGCCTAGTAAAAATTTTGATTTAAAAATCACTGAAGATAAAATTCCTTATGATATTTGGCGAAAGAAAGGCTGGCTACGAGTATCAAAAGGAAGTAAAGTAAATTATTCAGATGTAACAAATTGGTTTGTGGAACAAGTAGAACAATTTAATTTAAGGCCTTTATGGGTTGGATATGATAGTTGGAATGCTCAATATTGGTGTGATGAAATGAAAGAATATGGTTTTGATATGTTGGAAGTTCGCCAAGGAGCCAAAACAATGTCTCAACCGATGAAGCAATTAAAAGCTGATTTAATAGATAAGAAAATTAATTATAATAATAATCCAATATTAAAATGGTGTTTATCTAATATGTCTATAAAACAAGACGAAAATGAAAATATAAGACCAGTAAAAGAAAAATCACGGCAAAGAATAGATGGTGCTGTAAGTTTAATTGATGCTTATTGTGTATTTGTTGAAAAACAACAAGAATATTTGAATTTTATAGGAGGTGAATAACAATGGCAAGAAAAAATAAAAGAAGTTTATTTAGTAAATTTTTTGGTAATGAAAAAGAAATAGAACTTCCTAAAAACCAGCAACAAACGGTTACAGAATTAAAATTTATAAATGGATATGTTCCAATTTTTACTAAATATGATAATAATTATTATGATGATGTTGATGTAAGATCCTGTATAGATGCAATCGCCAGAAATGGTGCAAAATTAAGTCCAAAACATATAAGAAAAGAGGCAAAAGGCTTTGTAAATGTAAATGATAATATACAAAAATTAATCAGTAAACAACCTAATGAATTAATGAACGGTTATAAGTTTTACTATTACATAATTTCTCAGTTATTTTTATATAATAATGCTTACATTTATATTTTAAGAGATGAAAACTTGCGTGTAACAGGTTTATATCCGTTAAATTATCAAACTCTTAAATTTTATGAGGTAGGAAAAGATAAAGATATATATATAAAATTTAATTTTGGCGCAGGTAAAAGTAGATATGTTGCATTAAAAGATGTAATTCATCTTGAAAGATTTATAGGTAAAGAAGGATTAAATGGTGGTAATAATGCACCTTTAACAAAAGTATTATCAATTAAACATGTAATAGATGAAGGTATTATCAATGCTATAAAAACATCTCAATCAATAAAAGGTGTTTTAAAATCTACTAAAGCAATGTTAAATCCTAAAGATGTAAAAGCCATGCGTGATCAATTTGTTAAAGATTTTATTAGTGAAGGCGATGAGTCAGGAATAGGTGGTTTAGATGCTACTACAGATTTTAAATCAATAGAATTAAATCCTAAGACGGCCGATGAGGCACAAATAAAATCTATCGATTCAAAATTATTATCATATTTTGGTATAAATGATAATATAGTTCAATCTAAGTATTCAGAAGATGAGTGGAATGCCTTTTATGAAAGTGTATTAGAACCTATTGGTTTACAAATGGGATTAGAATTTAGTAATAAATTATTCACTGTTACTGAAATAAATCATGGCAATGAAATAATTTTTACTAGTAATAGATTACAATATGCTAGTAATAATACAAAGATAAATTTATTAAGATATGCTAATAATTACTTAACTGTAAATGAAATGAGAGAAGTATTGAATTTAGAACCTGTGGAAGATGGTGATAAAATACTTCAAGATTTAAATCATATTAATAGTGATATTGCTGATAATTATCAATCAGGAGGAGGTGAGTAAAGTGGAAGAAAGAGAAGTAAGATGTTTAAATGTTGATTTACATATGAGAGCGGTTGAGGGTGAAGATGAAAAATCTATGATCATAGAAGGTTATCCAATAATCTTTAATAGCCCAGCAACACATGGGTTTACAGAGGTCATAGATATTAGAGCGTTAGATAATACTGATATGACAGATGTTGTCTTAAGATATAATCATAATGATTCATTTATTGTTTTAGCCAGAACTAGAAACAATTCATTAAAATTAAAACAAGATGAAATAGGCTTGAAAATGGTTGCAACATTAAATCCAAATATTGAAGAACATAGGTCAGTATATGAAGCGATTAAAAGTAAGCTCATTGATAAGATGAGTTTTTGTTTTACCAAAAGAGCTGAAAATTATGATTACGATACCAACACTTATACAATTACGGACATTGAAAAATTGTATGATGTTTCAGTAGTGGACCAACCGTTTTATGATTCAACTTCTTTATATGCTAGGTCCTTAAAAAAGACTGAAGATAGAGTAAAAGAATTAAGAGAAGCTGAAGAAGAAAAAAGAGAAGAATTTAATACAGCCATAGAGGAATTAAAAAAATTATTAGGTTAATACTTTGAAAGTATAAAAGTTGGATAACTTTTGTATTTATGTATTTGAAGAGACTTGGATAAGTCTTTTTTTAATGCATATAGAAGCTTTAATAAATGCTGGATAGCAATAATTGACTTTAACTTTTAATAGTCATTAAAGAATTAAAAGAAAAAAGGAGGTGTCTATTATGGATAGACTAAATGAAATTCAAACGAGAAAAGAAGCTATAAAATCTCAAATTGAGAATCTTAAAGATGTTCAAGAAGTAAGAAATTTAATTCAAGAAGTAAAAGAATTAAATGCAGAAGAGCAACAACTTAAAGATATTCAATCAAGAGCTGTTATAGCAAAAGGGTTAGAAAATAATGACCCATCAATTAAAAAATCAGTAGTTAAGGAGGAAAGAAAGATGGATACTGATAAATTAAAAGAAATAAGAAATTCAGCAGAATACATTAATGCATATGCTGAGTATATTAAAACAGGCAAAGAAGAAGAAGTAAGAGCATTATTAACTACAAATGCTGAAGAAAATGGTTCTATTGCAGTGCCTGACTTCGTTTATGACGTTGTAAAAACTGCATGGGATAAAAATGATATTATGTCTTTAGTTTCAAAGGCAGAATTAAAAGGTAATATTAAAATTCAATTTGAAATTTCTGGTAGTGATGCTGTAATTCATAAAGAAGGAAAAGAAGCAGTAGCAGAAGAAGAATTAAAAGAAGGAATTGTTACAATTACTCCTGATAACATTAAGAAATGGATTGCTATTTCTGATGAAGTAATGGATTTAAGAGGTGAAAAATTCTTAGAATATATTTATAGAGAATTAACTTATAAAATCACTAAGAAAGCCGCTGACCAATTAATTACGTCAATAACTAAATTACCTGCAGTAGCAACAACAACATCTGTTAGTGCTAATAAAGTAAAAATGGCACCTGAAACAGTAACAATTGCAGTAGCAGTTGCCAATTTAAGTGATGAAGCTACTAATCCAGTAATTATTATGAATAAATTAACGTATGCAGATTTTAAGAAAGCACAATATGCTAATGGTTACGGTGTGGATGTATTTGAAGGATTAAATGTTAAATTTAATAATTCATTGCCTGCTTATAGTACAGCTGAAGAAGATGCTGTATATGCTATCGTTGGTGACTTGGGTTATGGTTCTTTAGCAAACTTCCCTAATGGTCAAGATGTAGTAGATTTTAAATTTGATGAACTTTCTCGTAAAAAAGAAGATTTGGTAGAAATTCTAGGCAGACAATATATTGGCTTAGGTTTAGTTGCTGACAAAGCATTCACATTGTTAACAAAACCAGCCGCATCTGAAGCAGTAGCTTTAAAAAGTTCTGTTAAAGTAGCAACAACTGCTAAAACAACAACTGCTAAAACAACAACTGCTAAAACTGATGATGAAACAGATTCTAAAAAATAATGGAAAAAAATAATTTTTTAGATGAATTAAAAAAAATTCAAGGAATTAATCATAGTGAGTTTGATTTAATAATAGGTAACTATGTTGATTCTTGTAAAAAAGATTTATCGGCAGTTGGTATATCTTCTAAAAAAATAGAAGAAGATGATTCTCTAATTCATACAGCAATTTTAACTTATGTATTAAGTTTTTTAGATGTTGATAGAAGTGAAATGTACTTAAATTCTTATAATTTGCAAAAAGATATTTTAAGACATTTAAAGGATTATATTGAAGATGGAATATAGCGAGATAATTTATTTAATAACAAATGCTAATAGTGAAGATGAGATAGGTAATATTTCATCTTCACAAATTTCATCTAAAAAAGTTTATGCAAAGAAACAAAGCATTAGGACAAATGAATTTTATAATGCAATTGAAAATGGCATAACACCATCTATTGAGTTTGTAATAAAAAGATTAAATTATTCTGGTGAAACTGAATTAAAATGGAATAATGGAATTTATTCTATAATTCGTACAGTAGATCCAAAAAATAAATTTGATATTGTCCTTATTTGTTCTCAAAAAATTGGTAATAATGCATAAGTCGATACTAGATATAAAAGATATCTTAAATGATTATTGTCAAGAAATTCAAGATAATATTACTAAAGAAGCAGAACAAATAGCAAATCAAGGAAAAGATATTTTAAAACAAACATCACCTAAATCGAAAAAAAATACTTCTCATAAAGGAAAATATGCTAAAGGTTGGCGAGTAAAAGTAGAAAAAGGTAAAGGGTTTGTAAATTGTACAATTTATAATGCCACTGATTATCAATTAACTCATTTACTTGAAAACGGCCATTTGACAAGAAATGGCTCAAAAACTAAACCTATAACACATATTGCACCAGTTCATGATAAATGTGTTTCTGATTATGAAAAAAATGTTATAAAAATTATTCAAAGTGGAGGTAAAAAATGACCCATAAAGACTTATATAATTTATTAAAAACCTTAAATATTCCTATTGCTTATGATCACTTTGAAGATGATAAAAAAATGATTCCACCATTTCTTGCATATAGGGAACAAAGTCCTAGTAATTTTAAAGCTGATAACTTAACATTTATCAGTTTTTTTAATTTTGAACTAGAACTAGTTACAGAAAAGAAAAATGTTGAATTAGAGAGAAAAATAGAAAAGTTACTGACTAATAATAATATCTCGTACGATAAACCTGATGATGTATGGGATAGAGACGAGAAAATTTATCATATTTTTTATGAAATTTAGATTGGAGGTAAAAAAATATGGGAAAAGTTAAATTTGGTTTAAGTAATGTCCACATTGCACCGTTTACGATTAATGAAGAAGGTAAATATGAGTATGAAACACCTTTTAAATTACCAGGAGCTGTAAATTTATCATTAGAGGCCTCAGGTGATTCTAATGATTTTCATGCTGATAATACTATTTATTTTTCAGCAAGTGATAATCAAGGATATGAAGGTGATCTTGAAATTGCTATGATAACTAATGAATTTAGAACTAAAATCTTAGGAGAAACAACTGATGAAAATGGTTTTTTATTTGAAAATAAAAATGACATTATAAAACCTTTTGCAATAGGATTTCAAGTTGAAGGTGATGAAAAGGCTAGAAAATTTTGGTATTACAACGCTGTTGCAACAAGACCTGCCAATAATGCATCTACTACCGAAGGTTCAAAAGAGCCTAATACAGATACGTTATCAATTAAAACAATGCCTAGACTATCCGATGGATTAGTTAAAGTAATAGGCGAATTATCAGAATCAAATGCTGAAGCTTATAATTCTTTCTTTAGTAAAGTAGTTGAAAAAGCCGAAGCTGTATAAATTTATACTACTCAATTTAATGAGTAGTGAAAAGCCACTTATTTAGTGGTTTTTTAGTATTCATTAAGAAAAGAAGGTGAAAAATATGGCTACTAAGAAATTGCAAGGAATTACTATCGAAATTGGTGGTAATACAACTAAATTAAATGATGCATTAAAAAGTGTTAATTCTAGTATATATGCGACGAATAATGAGTTAAAAGCACTTGATAAGGCACTTAAATTAGATCCTAAAAATACTGAATTGTTATCTCAAAAATATGAATTATTAGAAAAAAATATTCAAGATTCAACAAATAAACTTAATCAATTAAAAACAGCTCAAAGCCAAATGGGAGATTATAATAAATTAACTGACAATCAAAAAGAAAGTTATAGAGAATTAACCAGAGAAATAACAACTACAGAAAACGCAATTAAAAACATGAAAAATTCACTGTCTAGCACAAATTCAATTAATCTTTCAAAAATAGGTGATACTTTAAGAAAAGTAGGAGATATAGCAGCCGAAGTTGTAAAAAAAGTGGCTCAAGTAGTTACAGCTGTATCCACTGCTATTGCTGGTGTTTTAACCGCTGGCGTAAAATCTTATGCTGAATTAGAACAAAATATAGGTGGTGTTGAAACATTATTTAAGGATAATGCTGATGCAGTAATAAAAAATGCAAATAAAGCTTATGAGACAGCGGGCTTATCAGCCAATGAATATATGAGCACAGTAACCTCTTTTAGTGCATCTTTACTTCAAAGTTTAGGCGGTGACACTGTTAAAGCAGCTGATGTAGCTGATATGGCATTAATTGATATGGCTGATAATGCTAATAAATTTGGTACTTCAATGGATAGTATCCAAAATGCTTATCAAGGTTTTGCAAAACAAAACTATACCATGTTAGATAATCTTAAACTTGGCTATGGCGGTACTAAAACCGAAATGGAAAGATTATTAAAAGATGCCGAAAAAATATCAGGAGTCAAATATAATATAAACAATTTAAGCGATGTATATAATGCTATTCATGTAATTCAAGGGGAATTGGGTGTTACAGGTACAACAGCACTTGAGGCATCGACTACAATATCTGGTAGTATGTCTTCCATGAAAGCTGCATTTGATAATTTTTTAAATGGCAGTGGTAGTCCAGAACAATTATCTAATGCTATAATTACTTTCATTACAAATGTAAGTAATGTTATTCTTCAATTAGCACCACAAATATTAAGTGGAATAAGTACTTTAATTGCTAATATATTGCCTAAAATTGGCCAATTATTAATTGATATGTTGCCAAAATTATTTGAAGCAGCACAACAATTAATTTCCTCATTAGTAAATTTGATTCAAAATAATGTACAACCTATCGCAGATATGGTCACAAGTTTACTTATGAGTTTAGTTAATTTTATTTTGGAAAATTTACCTACAATTTTAAATGCAGGATTACAAATTCTATTGGCCTTAATTATGGGAATTTCTCAAAATTCAGATGAGTTAATTCCAGTAATTGTTAATACCATCATTATGATAGTTGAAATTATACTTGATAATATAGATTTAATAATTGAAGCAGCACTTCAATTGATTTTGGGTATCGGTACTGGCATTGTAAAAGCCACGCCCAAAATAGTTGCAAAGATACCAGAATTAATTGCCAAAATAATAAAATCGTTAGATGCTAGTGTTTTAAAGGTAGTTGACATTGGCAAAAATTTAGTTTCTGGAATTTGGACCGGTATTAGCAATTCTTATGATTGGATAAAAAATAAAATAAAAAGTTGGGTTGGAAATGTATTAAAATTTATTAAAAAATTGTTTGGAATAAATTCTCCATCTACCGTAATGCGTGATCAAATTGGTGAAAATTTAGGCTATGGTATGGTTGAAGGTATAGAAAATACAGTATCAGACGTTCAAAAAGCAATGAAAGGTTTATCTTCAAAAGTTGAAGCAAGTGTGAATCCAGTTATTAATCCAACCGCAAATAATAATCCATTATATATTCAAATCGAGAATTTTAATAATACTAGACAAACTGATATTCAAGCTTTAGCTGAAGAACTTGAATTTTATAGAAGAAATTCTGCTACTGCGAAAGGAAGTAATTAATTATGGTAATTTGGAAAGGAATAGAATTTAGAAAAAAGGGAATTATTGTTGAGAAAATACCTAAAATAACAAAGGCCAAGAAAAAAATTGATGTATATGAAATAGAAGGTAGAAATGGCTTTTTGTCAATTGATACAGGAACTTACGAAAGTTTTGTTGAGACAATAGAATGTCATTTTAATGAGAAAAATGTAGATATTAATAAAATAAAAGAATTTTTAGATGGTTATGGAACGTTATCTTTCGATGGTAAAACTGAATATACTGCCATAATCCAAAATGCAATTGATTTTGAAAAAGTAGTTAATTTTAGATCATTTGTTGTTCAATTTTTAGTTAATCCTATATCAGAAGATATTGTTGAGACTGAATATACTGTTTTAGCCGATAATGATGTTTTAAATATAGAAAATGCTACTGCTGAAATGTATCCAATAATAGAATTAACTGGCAATGGTGATGTATCAATTACTATAAACAATAAAACTTTTAATTTAAAAAATTTAGATGGCAATTATATTTTAGATTCTAAATATAAAGTAATAACTCATAATAGTATTAATGCATCTAATCAAATGCAATATGATTTTCCAGTTTTAAAACCTGGAGAAAATACTATTAATTATTTAGGAAATATTTCAAGTTTTAAAATTAAATATAGAAAGGCATATTTATAGGTGATGATATGAATATTTATCTTTCTACAGAAGAAAACTTTGATAATAATGGTTTAGGATTCTTAACAGAATGTTTATCAGCTAATGTAGTAGAAGAATTAAATGGTGAATATTGTTTAAATATTACATATCCGCTAAATTCTTCTTTAAACGATTATTTAGTTGTAGGAAATATTATAAAAACTGATGTTGGTGATAATAATTATCAATTATTTAGGATTAGTCAAGTAAAAAAAGATTTTAAAACTATTTCAATATATGCTAGACATATTTATTATGATTTATTAGATAATTTTATAGAAGATTCCGCTCCAACTAATTTAGATTGTGCAAGTGCCGCTAAGTGGCTTTTAGATAGAGCAGAATTAAAAACCAAATTTGAAGTGTATTCTGATGCTATTGGTCTTCATTCAGCAAGATATGTAAGAAGAAATCCTGTCGAATGTTTTATGGGTAATATAGATAATTCATTAGTCAATTTATATAATGTGGAAATAGAAAGAGATAACTATTTAATAAAATTTTTAAAACACAGAGGTAATAATAAAAACGTAAAATTAATTATTGGCAAAAATATAAAAGATATTAATATAAATATTGATATTTCATCATTATTTACAAAGATAATGCCATTAGGATACGATGGTTTAATGTTACCAGAAAAATATGTTAATAGTCCTTTAATAAATGATTATCCAACACCCAAAATAGGAAAATATGAATTTAGCAATATAAAATATGATCCTGAAGATGAAGATGCTTATCATACACTTGAAGAAGCTTATCAAGCATTAAGAAATGAGACAAATTTGCTATTTGTAGCAGGTATTGATAAACCGGTTATAAATATTAAAATTGATTGGTTAGAATTATCAAAAACTAAAGAATATTATGAAAAATATAATTTTTTAGAAAAAGTTTCATTAGGTGATACTATTACTGCTGAAATACTAGGATTAAGTTTTGAAACAAGAGTTATTAAAACGACTTATAATATTTTAACAAAACAAATTGATACTTTTGAAATTGGCACTTTTAAACCAACGTTTCAAAGCACTATCAATTCTATAGTTAAAAATGTTGAAGAAATAAATCCATCTACTATTTTGGAACAAGCTAAAGATAATGCCACAAAATTATTAACAAGTGCAATGGGAGGATTTGTTTATAAAACAAATAATGAATTATTTATTATGGATACAGATAATCCTAATACAGCGACAAAAGTATGGCGATGGAATTTAAATGGTTTAGGATATTCTAAAAACGGAATTAATGGGCCTTATGAAATTGCAATAACTCAAGATGGTAATATAATTGCTGATTTTATAACAGCTGGAAAAATAAAAACAGATTTAATCGATGGATATGATCAATTAGTTTTATCTGTGTCAAAAACACAAGAAACAATAGCAGAAGTCTCAAAGTCTATACAAAAATTTAGTACAGATTTAGATATATACAATTTAACAATTCCTATAGACGAAAATAATAATCCTTTAACTTCTAATAAATTTATAATAAATCATTATTCATACTTTAAAGGTGAGCAAGTATTTATAAAACCAACACATAAAAACGAAATAAAAGGAATAAGTGTAGAAACAAACACTAATAGCATTAATATATCAGTAAACAATGCTGAATCAATTGCAGATTTAACAAACGAATTGGAATTTGAATTTTTATACGAAGATGGTGAAGAAAGTTATACAGTAAGCAAAAAAGTAATGATTACACTTTCACAAAAAGGAATTAATGGTAAAGATGGTATTCAAGGTCCTAAAGGCGATACTGGAGACCAAGGCCCTCAAGGTGTTCCAGGTGAAAAAGGAGAAACTGGTGATACAGGTCCTCAAGGAGAACAAGGAATACCAGGAAAAGACGGCGAAAAAGGTGAACAAGGTCCGCCTGGTGAAAATGGTATATCTTCATATTTTCATATTAGATATTCTATTAATGAAACTGGTAATCCAATGACGGAAGTGCCAACTGAATCAACAAAATATATGGGTGTCGCAAGTACAACAAGTCCGACTGCTCCTACAAGTTATAGTGCATATAAATGGTCACTAATAAAAGGAGCAGATGGTCAAAATGGTACTCCAGGACAAAAAGGTACAGATGGAAAAACTTCATATCTTCATATTAAATATTCTGAAGACGGAAAAAGTTTTACTCCAGCTGAAGGTGATTATGAAATAGGAGAGAAACCAAGTGATTGGCGAGGTGAATATACAGACTTTACAAAGGAAGATAGTACTAATTTCAATGATTATAAATGGTACTACTTAAATAGAAATATTGAAATAGGCGGAACTCAAATTCTAAGAGGAACCGGAGAAAAATTTACAAAATCAGGTTCATCAGGAAAATGGGCTGATGCAACATGGAGAAATGCAAGTGGTGGAAATGGAACAAAAACATTTTTTACAGTTACAGATTCGCCAAATGGTAATATTAAAACAGGGGTTAGAATAACAAGAGCGAATTCTAATAATACAAGCCCAAATGATTTAGCACAAGATAGTGTACCTGTTGCAAATGGGGAAACCTATACTTTATCTTGTTATGCAAGAAAAACAAGTGGCGATGGAACAATTAGAATGCAATATGGTAAAAGCCCTTATGTTAGCACCACTTATGATGTAACAACAGCTTGGAAACAATATTGTTTTAAATTTACAATAGGGGAAAAATCTGATGGAAGCACAAGTGGAAATACTAATATTTATATTGGTGCTCAAGCCAAAACTGGAGTTGTAGAATTATGTGGCTTTAAATTAGAAAAAGGTACCAAAGCAACCGATTGGAGTCCTGCTCCAGAAGATACTGATAGCAAATTCAATGATTATTCAACTACTGAACAGATGAATAATGCTATTACTCAAAAAATAACCGATAGCGAAAACTCAATCCAAGCGAGCGTAAGTCAGCAAATCAAAGATAGCGAAGGAAATATTACAAAAGATGTCGACGGAAAATTAAAATTATATATTTTAAAAGATGAGGATGATTTATTAAGTATATTTAATGTAATTACTGATAAAGTTGTTATTACTTCTAAAAATTTTAGATTAGATGAAGAAGGAAATATTGTCTTTAGTAAAGGTACTGCTAAAGATATTAGTATTGAAGGTGGAAACATTATTATAAAAGATGATGGCCAAACAGGAGGTTATTCTAATCTAAAAATAGAAAGTAGCTATGGTACATCAACTTTTTATTCAAATGGATTAAATATATCATCTGGTCAAAACAGTTTAGGTATAAATCATAGTAGAATTAATTTAAATGGGTTAAATGGACTTTATCCAAATAAGTCAAACCTTAGATTTTATGCAGAACCTGGAAATATGATTATATCTGATGGCATTGTTTCAGATATTAATAACATTATATTCTCTTGCAATCCAGATCAAATAAATTCTAGAAATATTATTATAAAAGATACACCATCTGCTTCAAATCATGCCGTAAGATTAAAAGATGTTATAAGGACAGGTACCGATGGTCTTTCAAAGTCAATAGATACAATGAATGTAAATTATGTTGTCGATAGTGGATTTTACTATGGGAATGCAATGACAAATGCTCCAGATCCTAGTGGCTATTTAATAGTAATAAGCCATCATAGTTCAAAATTATATACTGTCCAAATTTTCTTTGGCTTAGGAAATTTTAATCACATATATACTAGACATCAAGAAAACGGAATTTGGACTGCATGGGCAACTTATACAGGTGTTTAGAAAGGAAGTGAAAAATATGGCGCTAAAAAAAGAAATAATATTAGAAAACGGCATATCTATGAATTACCATAGAATTGCTGAAATTCAAAATGTAGTTAACGGTAAGACTATATTAGTTATATATTCTTACGTAAATCAAAATCAAAGAAATCGTGAAAAAAATAATCAACTAAGATATAGTGATGATATTTACAAAATTATTGATAGAGTAATAACTGATTATAATGACAAATTAGACATCGTATCTGCATATGAATATTTGAAAACAATTGAAAATTATAAAGATGCAGAAGATATATTTGAAGATGACGAAATAAAAAATAAAGAAGGAGTTGAACTAAATGGACAAGATGATGGAGAAGATTAAAAAATACTGGGGATGGACAACCTTATCAATAGGAATATTGTCAGCAATATTTGGTTGCTTCTTCAAAGTATTTCGATATTTCGATTATCAGAATGAACAACTTAATGAGACATCAAAATTAGCCCAGCAGGCAATAATTTGGAATAAGGAAGTACCTAACATACAACGAGCCGAAGTTTGCGATTTATATTTATCGAAGGGTTTTGATAGTTATACAAAGAAATTATGTGAGAATGTAATTTTACAAGATAACACTATAGCAATGACAGATTAAGAATCTGTTTTTATTTTGGAAGGAAGTGAGTAATGATGACAAAGAAAAATTTTAAAGAGTGGTTAAAGGCAGCATCAATTCGAGCAATTAAAACTATTGCTCAAACGGCAATTTCATTAATTGGAGTTGGAACAGTCATGAGTGATATTGATTGGTTATTAGTAGGCAGTGCCAGTCTATTATCAGGCATCTTATCTATTTTAACGAGTGTTGCCGGTATACCAGAAGTAAAAAAATAAAAGAAAGGAACAATAAAAAATGGAAGAAGAAATTATGATGGAAGAAACAGAGCCAATTGAAGAAGAAATATACGAGGAGGTGTAATTTATGAGCAGACTTTAAAAAAATTATCCTAATAAAATAACACAAATCTATAAAGCTGGTAAGCATAATGGCATAGATATAGTTGGGAGTAACAATGGCAGGAGTGTAACAGATTATTTATTGGCTCACTCTGATGGTACTGTAGTAGGCTTTAGAAATGATTATAATAAAACCGATAAAACTGGTAACAGTTATGGAAATTATGTTAAAATCCAACATGATAATGGCTATTATACTATGTACGGGCACATAAAATATAATACTGTTAAAGTCAAAACTGGAGACAGAGTAACTAAAGGTCAAATAATTGGCTATATGGGCAATACTGGTCATTCCAATGGAGCACATTTACATTTTGAAGTGAGAAATGAAAATGATGTAAGAATAGATCCTACATCTTATGTTGATAATGATTTACCTATGATTGATGAACCGGCACCAGAACCTGAAAGTAAGCCTGTAGAAGAGCAAAAATTTAGAGTAGGTGATTTAGTCGTACCAATTAAATTAATTAATTATAACGGCACAAAATTAAAACAATACGATAAATACTATACTATTACTCAATTAAGTGGTGACAGAGCAGTATTAAGTGCTAATCGTAATGGCAAAATGGTTGTGTGGGCTTCTATGAATATTAAAAATATTAAACTATATAAATAAGGTAGGGAACAAATCTCTACCTTATTTTTTAATTAATAAAAAGAATAAATCATAAAAAATGTATTTACATTCTAATATTTAGACAATATAATAATATTGCATGGAGGCAATGATTGATTTAACAAAAGCAAGCTTATAAATAAGGGATAATAAGTTATTAAGCAGGAAATAAAGATGTGAGGATTATTAAAGTGAAATTCAATAAATTTTGTTTTTATTCTAAATATTTTTATAAAAATTTACATAGCAATTACATAGCAAATTTATAATTTTATATTTTTTTATAATTGTTATAAAATATATAAAACCACAGAATAATTAAATATAATCATTTATAAAGCGTTATAAAAATATACAATTTTAAATCTCTCCTGCTCCGCCATATTGAATTTATCCCCTATATTTAGGGGTTTTTCATTGATAAAAAACTATCAAAAGGAGAAATTTTTATGCCAAAAATGGAATTTGAAATAACTAAAATTGATGGTAGTAAAGTTTTATGTGAAGTAATTGCTACATATCATGATGAAACGTTAAATAAAGATTTTATAGTATACACAGATAGAACTTTTAATGAAGAAGGTAAATTGCGTATTTATTACTCATTATTTGAAATGAATAATAATCAAATTAAATTAATTGATCCCGAAACTACTAAAGAAAAACAAATTGGCTTAGAATTAATTAAAGCTTTACTTGAAGAATTAAAAAATTAATGTTGTTTGACATGAAAAAATAAATTTATAACCGAAGTGTTGAAATATAAAAAGATATTGATTATAATTAATGTAAGAAATAAATAATAAGTGTAAAGAAAAGGATGAAGAGGATGAAAGCCAAACTAAAATATTTTAGTTTGTTAATACTATTAGTATTAACAAACTAAAATATTTTAGTTTGTTAATACTATTAGTATTAACAATAATATTATCTAATGTAATATTTTCTAAGAAAGGGAAAGTAATTTTAGATGAAGTAAAATTAAAAAATATAGTAAATAAGAATATGTTTGCTATGTACTATGAAACTAAGCAAGAAGATGGTACTTATACTTATGTTGAAAGTGCAGATACTGCTTGGCCAACAAATTTAAGATTTAATGCCAAAATGTCAGGATGTATAGATGGTGATGGCAATAAAATAGAAGAAGAAATATTAACTTATGATGATGAAACTCATATAGCAACCGTAGATACAGGAATAACAGCTTACTGTTATTTATATTTTGATTTAGGAACAGAAGATGAACCATATAGAATACAATATATCGAAGATTTAGTAGACTTAAGTAACAAAGTAAATAATGGTGAAACATATGACAGAGTATATTTTACTTTAGAAAGAGATTTAGACTTTAAGCAAGAAGGAAGTTATAGACAATATGACAGAACCAATTATGGAGATATCAATGGTGTAGATGGAACAGAACCACGTATGACAGAACTTACCAATCCCGAAGGAACAGGTTTTACACCAATAGGGGTAGGAAGTACAGATGGAGTAACAAATAGATTTAATGGTAACTTTAATGGTCAAGAATTTACTTTAAGTAATTTGTATATTAATGTAACTGATAAACATGCAGGTTTGTTTGGCTTAGTAGGTATAGCTGGTTCAACAAATACGTTTAAAAATTTAACCATAACCGGAAATATAACCAAAAATGGAACCAAAAGTCATGCTGGAGGATTAGTAGCATCAAGTAGTGCAAGTAATTTAATAATAGAAAATGTTCATAATAAAGCTAATATTACAAATAGTAATAATTATACAGGTGGAATAATAGCATATGTTAATGAAAATGTTAATTTATCAAATTCTAGTAATGAAGGAAATATAACCACTAATGGAACAAATACAGGTGGAATAATAGCTCAAGGCATTGGTACAGTAACGATAGAAGAAAGTGCTAATTATGGAACAATAACAAGTAATATAGGAGGTAATATTGGGGGATTAATGGGAAGAGATTATAACAACTCATCCAATACAACTATAAATAAAAGTCATAATTATGGTCAAATAAAGATTGAAAATAATGATGCAACAACTCCATCTCATGTAGGTGGATTAATGGGCCGTTCATTTGGTACTCTTACAATAGAAGAAAGTTCAAATGAAATAAAAACAGATAATGATGAAGCTGGAATAAACGTAATATATCATGGAACAAAAGAAGTAGCAGTCGGAGGTTTAATAGGATATGAATTTAATCAAACAAAAACAATAAACAATAGTTATAATACATCAAATATAGTTGTTCAATCAGAAACAACATCGGGTGACGGAACAAATGTTGGAGGAATAATAGGAAGACAAAGTACAGCTGGAACAATTGGAAATTTAACCAATAATTATAATACTGGAAACATAGAAGTAACGGAAACAGGAACATCTACTACAAGAGTCGGAGGAATAATAGGATTGAAAAGTAATGGCGAATTAACAATAGATAATAATTATAATGAAGGTATAATAAATGTTAATGCTAAAGCAGAAATAAGGACAGGTGGTATTATTGGAGAAGTTGATAATATCCCAATAACAATAACCAATAGTCATAATACCGGAGAAATAACTTCCAAAAATACTGAAAATTATTTAAGTCGTGTAGGCGGAATAATAGGAGGTGTTATTAATTCTGGAATATCAAAATTATCAAAAATAGAAAATAGTTATAATAAAGGAAATATAAATGGTGGTGTAAGGACAGGCGGAATAATTGGAGATTTTAATAATAATTCAGAGATAATAATAAACAGATGTTATAATACCGGAAATTTAACTAGTCAAGAAGATACAAAATATTCAGTTAGTGTTTATGTAGGCGGAATAATATCCCATACTTGGAATAATTCGATATCATATATATTAAATTCATATAATATTGGTACAATGACAGCTCAATCAACAAATACCGGAAATTATGTAAATGGATTTGTAAGGGTTAATGACAATGCAAATGCATCAACATCTATAATATTAAATTCATGTAATTTAGGAAATATAATATCTAAGAATTATGGATCTGGTATTAGTGATGTTACTTCTAAAAGTAATTTAACAATAAACAATGTATATAACACTGGAAATATAGAAGGAACAGAAAAATATAGTGTAGTAAGAAATATATCAACAGGAACTGTAGATATTCAAAATACCTATTATAAAGAAGCAAGTGGAATAGCAGAAAGTAATACTGGAGACATATTAGGTGCCAATCCAATAACAGAAGCTAACATGAAAAATACTAATGGTAATGATACTAATAGTTTACTTTATAAATTAAATGGTAATGTTCAAACATTAAATAATCAAGGCTTAACAACATATAATGAAGACTTAAAAGATTATACTTTAGTAGATTGGATAATAGATTCAGCTACAGGTTATCCAGCATTAAACTTTAAATTAGAATAATAATTTATTATATCAAAATTTAATTCTAACAAAGGCTAGAAAATTCTAGTCTTTTTTATATAAATAGGTTATAATTAATTTATGATTAAATTAGTTGGCAAAATAAAAAGTAGTATTTTTTATAATGAAGCAAGTTCTTATTTAGTTGCTCTTTTTCGCGTATCCGAAGTAGATGATGAAAAATATCAAAATATTGTGAAAAAAAGCATTACAATAACTGGAAATTTCGTAGAATTAAAACTTGATACTTTAATGCAAATTACCGGTGAATTTATATTGCATGATAAATTTGGTAAGCAATTTAAAGTCGAAAGTTACGAACTTATTATGCCTAAAGAAAATGACGATATTTTAGAATTTTTAGGTAGTAATTTTGTTAAAGGCTGTGGTAAGAAAACGGCTGAAAAAATAGTAGCTATGTTTGGTAGTAAAAGTTTAGATGTTATTAAAGAAAATAAGTTTGCTTTGGATAAAATCGAAGGAATGACCGAATCAAAACGTGAAAAAATATATAATTCAATTTTAAATTATTCAAAAAGTTCTGATTTGATTTTAAAACTTAAAAATTTAGGTTTTTCTATCGAAGAAGCTAGTAAAATTTATAATAAATATCGGGGTGACTTAGAAAGCATTTTAAATACTAATATTTATTTATTAAATGATATAGTTGATTTTAAAAGACTAGACAATATATTTTTGAATAATGATGGTGATAAATACGATCAAAAAAGAATAAAAGCTTGTATTATTGAAACCATGAAAGCTATTTCCTTAAATACTGGTGATATATATTATATTATTGGTGATGTTTTTAGTAACTTAAATAGACTTTTCAATATTTCTTTGGATTACGAAACGTTTTTGGAATATTTAAGGGATTTAGAGCAAAATTTGCTCATTGTAACAGATAACGAACGATGTTATTTACAAAATAATTATGAAGATGAAATAACAATTGCAGAACTTTTAAAGAAAATAAATACTAAAGTTATTGAAAAATATGATTATACTGATAATATTAAAAAGTTAGAAAAAAAATTAAAAATTGAATATAATGATGATCAAAAAAAAGCTGTTACTTCTGCTTTAAATAATAATATTACCATAATAAGTGGCGGACCAGGTACCGGTAAAACAACTATTATTAATGCTATTGTTAAATTATATATTGAAAAAAATAAATTAGATAATCTTGGCATAATAGAAAATATTGCTCTTTTAGCTCCCACCGGACGTGCTTCTAAAAAGATGAGTACTTCCACAGGTCTTACAGCTTCAACTATTCATCGCTTTCTAAAATGGAATAAAGATAGTAATGAATTTATGGTCAATAGTGAATCCAAAAACTTTCAAAAACTAATTATTGTTGATGAAGCCAGTATGATAGATAATGCTTTATTTGCTGCTCTTTTAAAAGGCATTCATAGTTATGTTAAACTTATTTTAGTAGGTGATGTCTACCAATTACCATCAGTTGGCCCCGGATTAGTATTAAATGACCTTATTAATAGTGATTTATTTACATTTGTACCATTACAATATATTTATCGTCAAAGTGAAAACTCTTATATTCCTTATTTAGCAAGAGAAATTAAAAATAAAGATTTAGCTGAAGAATTTATTGCTAAACATGATGATTATAATTTTATTATTAAAGATAGTAAAGATATTAAAAATACTATTAAAAAAGTCGTCGAAGCTGGTCTTGAAAAAGGCTATGATGAAAATAAATTACAAGTTTTAGCCCCAATGTATCGAGGTATAAATGGTATTGATAATTTAAATAAAATGTTATGTGATATTTTTAATCCTGATACCGGTCAAAAGAAAATTAATTATGGTGAGATTGTTTATAAAGAAGGCGACAAAGTTTTACAATTAGTTAATGATGCTGATAATAATGTTTTTAATGGTGATATTGGTTATATAAAAAGTATAGCTACTATTAGCACCCCTTATAAAAAGGAAGTAATTACTATCGATTTTGATGGTAATATTGTAATGATTCCGAAAAAAGACTTAAAAAATATTCGCCATGCTTATGCTATTACAATTCATAAAAGCCAAGGTAGTGAATTTGATCATGTGATTATGCCAATAACTTATCATTACGGAGCCATGCTTTATAATAAAATACTTTATACGGGTGTTAGTCGAGCTAAAAAAAGTCTTATATTAATTGGGGAAGCGAATAGCTTTTATAAAGGAGTAATGAATGATTATGGTAATATGCGTAAAACCTCTTTAAAAGAAAAACTCGAAAAAACCTTTTTTCAAGAATAAAAATTGAATATTTGAAAATACTACAATTAGAGGTGGAAAAATGAAAAAAATGGAAATGGTTGCTTGTACACTTTTTGCAGGAATGATGGGCCTAGGAGCTTATACTTTAATTAATAAAAATACCAAAAAGAAAGCTGATAAATTAATTAATAATATATTAGATAAAGCAACTGATATGTCTAACAATATGATGAAAAATTAAGGCACTTAGTGCTTTTTTCATTGACAAATTTTCGTTAAATGCTAAATAAAATATGTTTTTTAAAAAAATTATAGTATAATTATATTAAGGAAGTGAGATTATGCGCGGTAAACTTGATAAAGAAATTAATAAAACTGAATTAAATGAAGTTATAAGTCTTAGTAAGAGAATTTTAAAGATTCTTTATATTGTCTTTATTGCCTGTTTAATTTTAGTTAGTATTATTGCTATTCGTCAATTAGGTATTTTAACTATTATATTCGATATTTTAAAAGTAATTAGTCCCTTTTTTATCGGTTTTGTTTTAGCTTGGATTTTAAGACCAGTTGTTGTTAAACTTAATCAAAAAATTCATAATAATACCATTAGTTCGATAATTGTTTTTGGAATCGTTGTCTTAGTAATAGGAGTAACTTTATATACTTTTATTCCAACTGTCTATAATGAGGTTAATGAAATGGTTGGTTTGTTACCTTCCTTTGTTGAAAAATTAACAACTAGTGTCAATGAATTTTTTATGAATTTTGAAGAAAATGGCTTATCATTAGGAGATTTTCCTGAAAAATTATTAGATACTATAACTAATTATGGTACTGATATTGCTAGTAGTCTTCCTAATACTTTAATTACGATTATAGTATCACTATTTAGTGGTATAGGTACAATGGGTATGGGCTTAATTATTGGAATATATCTTTTAATCGATTATGAAAATATCGGTAAGTATTTCCATAAATTATTACCTAAGAACATAAGTCACGATATCAAAAAATTATCAACTAAAATGAGTGGCGAAGTTAGAAAATGTGTTAATGGTACTTTATTAGTAGCTTTTGTAGTTTTAGTTTGTGATTCCATTGGCTTTACTTTAGTCGGTTTACGGGCTCCTCTTTTATTTGGGTTGTTTTGTGGTTTAACTGATCTAATTCCATTTATTGGTCCTTATATTGGTGGGGCTTTAGCAGTGATAGTGGGGTTAACTCAAGATCCTTTAATTGGCATTGGTGCTTTAATAATTTGTGTTATTGTTCAAATTTTTGAAAATTATATCTTACAACCAATTGTAATGAGCCGTGCTAGTCAAACTCATCCAGTAATTATTATTATTGCCTTACTTGTTTTTGGCCATTTCTTTGGTATCCTAGGAATGGTTTTAGCCGCTCCAACCTTAACAATCTTGCGAGTTTTAATTGAATTTTTTCACGAAAAATATTTAGAACCTGAAAAAACTATTTAAAAATCTAGAAAAGTATGATATATTAATGAAGTAATCGTTGAATAAAGATGTATTTAATAATTTTATTTAAAGAGAGTTAGGAATTGGTGAAACCTAATAATAAATAGTTAAATATTGCTCCTTTAGGAGATTAATCGGCAGAAAAGTCGTTAAAAAAATTAAGTTAAATAAAGGATGGTACCGTCATATTGACTCCTTGGTGGTTCCACCTTTTTATTTTAGAAAGAAGGAAAGAAAAATGCGTATATTTTTAGTAGCTGGCAAAGCTGGAAGTGGGAAAGGAGAAGTAGCTAAATATATTAAAGAATATTATATCTATAAGTTAGAAACTTGTTTAATAACTCAATATAGTAAATATTTAAAAAAGTTTGCTATGGAATTAACTGATTGGGATGGTAATGACAATACTAAGCCTCGAACATATTTACAAGAACTTGGCGATAAAATTAGAAGTATTGACAGTAAATATTTTGTTAACAACATGTTAAATGATTTGAAAATATATGAAACCTTATGTAATAATATAGTTATTAGTGATGTTCGGTTGCCTGAAGAAATTGAAGATATTAAGTTAAATTATGATAACGTTTATGCAATTTATGTTGAAAATCAATTTAGTGCCAGTAAGTTATCTTTAAAAGAACAAATGCATCGCACTGAAACAGCACTAGAAGATTACAATGATTTCGATTATGTTTTACCAAATGATACCATGGAATCATTAAAAGATAAAGTATTTAAATATTTAGAGGGATTGGACAAATGAAAAAGATTAATGCAAATGAACTTCGTCAAAGTTATTTAGATTTTTTTGCTAGTTGTGGTCATAAAATAATTCCATCTGCTTCCCTAATTCCGGAAAATGATCCCACTGTTTTATTTACAACCGCTGGTATGCATCCATTAGTTCCTTATTTATTAGGAGCTCATCACCCTAGTGGCAATCGTCTTACTGATGTTCAAAAATGCATTCGAACTAGCGATATAGATGAAGTCGGTGATGCTTCCCATTTAACATTTTTTGAAATGCTTGGAAATTGGAGTTTAGGAGATTATTTTAAAAAAGAAGCCATTACTTATAGTTATGAATTTTTAATTAGTCCTAAATATTTAGGTATTCCTAAAGATAAATTGTATTTTACTGTTTTTGCTGGTGATGATGATGCTCCAAGAGATACGGAATCATACAATATATGGCGCAGTTTAGGAGTAGCAGAGGATCATTTATTCTTTTTACCTAAAGAAAATAATTTTTGGATTTTAGGAAGTGGTATTGGCCCTTGTGGTCCCGATACCGAAATGTTTTATGATACTGGTAAAGAGAAATGTGGCCCTGATTGTAGTCCAGCCTGTAGTTGTGGTAAATATTTAGAAATCTGGAACGATGTATTTATGGAATTTTACAAAGGGGAAGATGGCACTCTTCGTAAATTAGAAAACCAAAATGTTGATACCGGTATGGGCCTTGAACGAACTATTAGTGTTTTAAATGGCTTAGAAAGTGTTTACGATTCTAGTATATTTGCTGAAGCTAAAAGCAAAATTGAAGAGTTAACTAAGCAAAAATACACCGATAATAAAAGAGAATTTCGTATCATAATGGATCATCTTCGGACTGCTACATTTATTTTAGCTGATGATCATGGTATTACGCCAAGTAACATCGGAGCAGGCTACGTTTTAAGAAGATTATTAAGAAGAGCTATTCGTTCTTTTAATAAATTAGGAGTTAATGAATTTGTCCTAGATCAAGTAGCAGCAGTATATATTGCCGAATATCAAGATGTTTATGAAGAACTAGGCCGCAATAAAGAAGTAGTTATAAAAGAAATGGCTAAAGAATATGCTAAATTTAGTAAAACTTTAAAAGAAGGGGAAAAATTATTTTACAAAACCATTAAACATTTAGATGGTCATGTGGTATCTGGTCATGATGCTTTTAAACTATTTGATACTTTTGGTTTTCCTATCGAAATGACTGTTGAATTAGCTCACGAAAATAATTTGGAAGTCAACATGGAAGAATTTCATCAAGCTTTTAAAGAACATCAAGAAAAATCAAGAACTATTGATGCGGGTTCATTTAAAGGTGGTTTAGCTGATACCAGTGAAAACTCCGTTAAATATCATACCTTAGCCCATTTACTTTTAGCAACACTTCAAGAAATTTATGGTCCAGATGTTATGCAAAAAGGTTGCAATATAACCAGTGAAAGAATTCGTTTTGATTTTAATTTAGATCATAAAATGACTGATGAAGAGAAAATAAAAGTCGAAAATCGCGTTAATGAAATGATCAATACTAATACGCCTGTAACTTGGGAAGAAATACCTTATGAACAAGCCAAAAAAGAAGGCGCTCACGGAACATTTGATTCTAAATATGGCAATATGGTCAAAGTTTATACAATTGGTAATCTATCAAAAGAAATTTGTGGTGGTCCTCATGTCGAGAATACCCAAGTTTTAGGCCACTTTAAAATTATTAAAGAAGAATCTTCTAGTGCTGGAGTTAGACGAATTAAAGGAATATTAGAATAATAAAAAAAATAATCGCTAGATTATTTTTTTTAAATTGCAAAAGTACTTTAGGTAGGGTATAATTAATAATAGGGAAGTGAATCGAATATGCACAAAAATGGCTTTATTTTTGTTGAAACTATTGTTGCAATTGTTATACTAACTGGTTCACTTCTCTTTATATATTCATCTTTTAGTAATATTTTGCAAAAAGAAAAAACAAGAGTATATTATGATGATGCTAGTTATATTTATCGGACCTATTATTTAAAAAACAAATTAAATGAATTAAATATTACCTCACCTTTACGAGATTTAACAACTAATGAAGGAAAATTTTTTATTACAATTGGTACTGAGTATCAAGATTTATTTTTAGGCCATGATGATGATAAAAACTTTTTTACCCATCTTTTAAACGATTTTGAAGTTCGCGAAATGTTAATTGTTAAAGAAAATAAATTAGATAATCTAAAAAATTGTACAGAAAGTTGTTCTTTAGATAAAAATTGTCCTGATTATAATAATTGTAATAGTTTATATTTAAATACTTCTGAAGAATTATTAGCTTATTTAAAGACTATTTATGTCGATATTCCCGCTACTTATATTTTAGTAGTTGAATATAATACTTGTGCAATTGATAATACTAATTGTCATCGATACTATAGTTGGGTAAGTGTGTAAATATGAAGAAAAATGGTTTTATTTCTACCTCCTTAATTTATAGTTTCTTTTTAGTTTTTCTTATTTTAATGCTATATCTTTTAAATAATTATTCTCGCGTTAGATTTTTATTAGATCAATATAAATATGATATTCGTAACACTTTTGCTAATGAAGATGGTGGTGATATTGGCATTACTATTTTAGTATGGAATCCTATAACTCATGAATATGAACAAGAGACGAGTATTCCTAGTTTTGGCTATTTATTTGAAAGTAATTACAGTTATTGTAAAAATGCTTCTGAAATTAGTTTCGATAACGGGCAAATAAATGTCAAAGCCACTGGTAAAGATTCTTGTTTTGCCTATTTTAAAAAGTCCAATGATGATGTATTAGTCAAAATTTATACCAAAGAAAGTGCTGATGCTGAAAGAGTTGAAGTTTTTGAAGTTCCTGATCGTAGTTATGCTTATCAAAGCTATACTTGTAATCATGGCACAGAAATAAGTTTTTCGGAAGCCAAAAGAGAATTAGTTATTAATGCCAAAGAAAAAAGTGAATGTGAAGTAGATTTTATTAAAAGATCTGCCGATGTTACTTTACATTTTTATAAAGAAGATGCTTTAGGAACTCATGTCTTTGATGATTTAAAATACGTGGAAGTAAATGAAGCACCGGGATTAAATTATGAATATTATTCTCATAAATGCTATAATTCAGATGTAATAACTACTATTTATCCTGAAAATGGTCGCCTTCATATTGAATCAAGTGGTCAAAACGAATGCAATGTCTACTATAATGGTGGTAGTTCGAAAGTAGAAATAATAATTATGCAAGAGACAACCGACGGTGTATCTGGATATACGACAGGTAAACGTTATAGTCGTAGTTTTAGTATTCCGAGTGCTGGTTATAAATATGTAGGCTATCTATGTGATAATGATGAAGCGACTGTAACTTATCATAATGGTACATTTATTGGTGAGAGTGTTGTCCAAACTACTTGTCATGTTTATTTTGAAGAATATAATAATAATGTTTTCTTTAATTATTATTTAGAAACTAGCAATGGTACTTATGAAGAAGTTGCAATGCCACCAACTTTAGGTTATGCTTATAATAGTGGTAAAAGTTATTGTGAACATAATAGTGTTATCACTATGTTTGGTAATACTCCTTTAGTTGATGCTACAGAAGAAGATGAGTGTCATATCTATTATTATATGACTACTAATGATATAAAAGTAAATGTTTATGTTATGAATAAAAATACTGGTCGTTATGAATTAAGTCCAGCCCCAATTTATGGTTATACTTTTTATACGGGAAGTTGTACTAATGGTGCTAGTATTAATTATCGAAATGGTAATTTAAAAGTAATAAGTGATCAGCCAACTGTTTGTACAGTGTACTTTAAGTAAGGAAGGTAAATAATGAAATTAGATAATCATGGTTTAACTTTAGTTGAATTACTTGTTAGTATTGCTTTAGTCGGCGTCATTATCACCTTTCTTTTTAATATGTTAGTTGATGTTAGACATGAAACTGATAATAATGATTTTGCCTATGAAAATCAATTAAATCGTACCGAATTTATTTATGAAGTTCAAAAAGATTTAAAAAATTATACTTTAATTGGAGTCAGTGATAATTCTGTCAATCAAAATATTAACATTAATTTTCATTTTAAAAGTCTCGATAATACCGAATTAGTAAGCAAAATAACAACATTTCAAAAAGAAGATAAAAACTATTTAAAATACGAAGGTATAAAAGAAGATTATACTTGGGAAGTCAAAGGTTCAACAATTGATCCCTGTGGTTTATTTACATTTTATAGTGATAATTTAGCTAAAAATTATTATTTAAAAATTAATTTTAATATTTACAATGTTCCTTTTAATGAAAAAAATAATATTGATAGAAATAATGCGGTTGATGATTTAGAAATAACTTATGTGGGTAATTTATCTAATTTAATTACTAAAGATAATTATTTAACCAATAATAATACAACTAATAAACAAATAGGTTATTGTACTAAATAAAACATGTAAAATTCGTCCTTTTAAAAAATTTTTATAAGAAATGTTTTGATCAATTATTAATGATAAAATTTGAGTGTGAATAGATAAACCACCAAAAGAAATGATTATAAGAGCCAAAAGTTCCTTTAAAAGTGATATATTATTTAAGCTAGGAATTGTATTTAAGGCTTGCGTAATTTCTAATAATCCTTTAAATAAAACTTCTCCTAAACCTTTTAAAGGTACCATATTTAAAAATAAATTGGTAATAATCATATAAAAAATGATGGTTCCTAAAATCATTAAAAGGGTATTAAAACTTTTGGTAATCGCTTTAGGAATCAAAGTCCAAAAATTATTTGCAGATAGTGACGATTCAGTTATTTGCCTTTTAGAAGCTACTTTAGTTCCTCTAAACATTAAACCAATTAACAAATTACTAAAATAATGAATTAAAATAATTTTTATAGTAATAAATTGATTAAAACTTAATCTAAGTATATTATAAAGAAATAATGGATTAGCAAAATAAGTAAAAGCAATTAATTTATTAGCATCATTTAAAGTTATTTCTTTATTATTAAGCATTTCTTTAATAATAAAACCTGATGAAGGAGTCCCACTAAAAATAGTTAGAATAAAACATAAAGAAGAACCGCCTGAAGTATTAAATATTTTATTAAATAAAGGGCTAATTAAATTATTTAAACCATCTAAAATATGACTATTAATAATTAAATCATTTAATATAAACATAATAAAAAGTGAAGGAAAAACTTTTGTAAACCAAAGATTAGTTGCATCCATGACACTTTTATTTATAAGATAGCTATTAGAAAATAATATATAAAAACTAATAAATATTAAAATAATAGTAAATATTTTTCTTACTTTATTCATAAATACCTCGGAACATGCTATAATAAATTAGGTGATAATATGCAATTGTTCCATAAATTATATGAAAAAATTAAAAAGTTTTTTAAAGAAAATTACATATTTTTAATAATATTAACTGTTTTAATATTTTTATTTTATTATGAATTTCCTTATGTTATTTATAAAAGTGGTGGTACTATTAACTTAGAAAATCGTGTTGAAATTGCCAAAGATTACGAAGAAGAAGGCACTTTTTCGATGAGTTATGTAACAGCAATGAAGGGAATTGCTCCGTTTATTCTTTTATCTTATGTTATGCCAGATTGGGATTTAATTCCTCTTGAAGATATAACTACTAGCAATTCTTACGAAGATGTTTTAGAAGTTGGTAAAGAATATTTAAGCGAAGGAATAGACAATGCTATCATCGCCGCATTTAATGCTTCTTCTTATAGTATAACTATTAAAAGAGAGATAAATAGAGTAATTTATTTAGGTGAAGAAGCTCAAACTGATTTAAATATTGGTGATGAAATAATAAGTGTTAATGATAAATTAGTTAATAATGTTGAAGATATAAAAGCTTATCTTAATACTTTAACGGCTAATGAGCGCATTACTCTCAAAGTCAAAAATAAGAATCATGAATATGAGAGATATGCTATTTTATATAAGGATAGTGATGATACTTTAAAAATTGGGGCTGCATTTAGTACTACTTATGAATATGAAACAGAAATACCAGTCACCGTAAAAATGAAAGAAAATGAATCAGGTTCTAGTGGTGGCTTGATGATGAGTTTAGCTATTTATAATGCCTTAACAACTGAGGATATTACACATGGCTTAAATATTGTTGGCACTGGTTCTATTTTAGCTGATGGAACAGTCGAGGAAATTGGTGGGGTTAAATATAAAGTTTTAGCAGCTGCCAAAAAGAAAGCTGATATCTTCTTCTGTCCTCTTGAAAATTATGCTGAAGCTTTAGCTGTTAAAGAAAAAAGAAATTTAAAAATAAAAATTATAAGTGTTAAAACTTTGCAAGATGCTATTAATTACTTAGAATCTTTGTAAATTTAACTGGAAATTAAAAAACTATTCAAGTAATAAAATTTGAAAACAAATTAAAAATTATTGGAAGGTATAATAATATACTTTCTTTTTTATATTAACTATAATATTTATATAAAAAATATAAATAGAATTAAAAATAAACTAGTAAATAATAATTTTTTAAGATATAATTAAAGACGTGGTGATTTTATGGCAAAAACAAGAAGTGAGTTAAGAGAAAAATGTATGATAATTTTATATCAATGGGATTTATTTAAAAATAGTTTAAATAGGGATATTGATGATATTATTAGAGAAAATTTAGACATTGACAATGATTTTGTTAAGGATATTGTCTATGGAGTTGTTACTCATCAAAAAGAAATTGATGAATTAGCTAATAGTTTAATGAAAGAGTGGACTATTGATAGATTGGATAAAACAGGAGCAGCAATATTAAGAATTGGTCTTTTTGAATTAAAATATACAGAAACACCAGAAATTGTGGTTATTAATGAAGCCATAGAACTTGCTAAAAAATATAGTGATGAAAGTGTTAGAAAGATAATTAATGCTGTCTTAGATAAAGAAATAAATAATAAATAGAGGGGTTTATGAAAATAACAGAGGGTGATTGGTCAAAAATTAAAGCATCTGCCTATAAAGGGGTAGAAGCTGTTAAATTGAATTCTGGTTCTTTCTATGTTAAAAACACTTTGAAAGAGTGTGGTGAAAGAGCTTTGCTAGCAGCAAGAATTTTACAAGATTTTAAAATAATAACTCCAAAAACCTATATCTTAAATGATTATTGTGATAGAGATTTTGTTTATATATTAACAGAAGATTTAAATAATTATGGTGATTTTAAAACAGCTAATCAGTTAGGAATTTCACTAATTATTAACTATTCAATTTTCGAAATTCAAAAACAGTTAGATAAATTACCACCTAACATTTTAGAAGAAATACTTATTATGCATTTTTTTGATCTTCTTTTTAGTAATTGGGATCGTAATTGCCATAATTGGGGAATAGTTCAAAAAGATAATGAAATGCATATTGCCACGATTGACCATGATTTTATGTTAGATAAAGATGCTAATTGTGTAATGTCTTTTTACAAAAAATCTGCTGTTTATAATATTGATGCTGAGATAGAAGATGCTAAAACTGTTTTGCGAAGAGATTTATTAAGCTTTCGAAAAAACTTCCCTTTAGCATTTCAAGAACGGTGGGAATATTTTTTAAATATAACTAAAGGCAATTATTTAGAAAATATTATTAAGGAATTAAAGATAGAATATCCAGATTTATTTCAAAAGTACCAAAAGATGGTGGTAAATTTTCAAAAACAACATCAGTTAATTGAAAAAACGTGGACTTATGTTAAAAAAATTGCTACAGTTCCCATGCTAGATTTTGAAAATTTATCTTTAATGATTACAAATAGAAATATTGGGGAAGAATATTTAGTACAAAGTGAAATTCAAAAAAATTTAAATTTTACAGTTTTTCCTTTTTATTTAGTGTGGTTTAATGGTCAGTATTATTGCTGTAAACAAACAGAGACTAATAACATAGCTTGTTTTAGCTATAGCCTTGGAACAACATCTTTAGAAAATATTTTAGAGTGCTTTAATTCTTATCAAGATGCTGAGCTTATTGATGAAATAATTAAAGCAATTGTATATCATTTATTAATAGGTAATTTTCAGTTAGAATTTAGTTTAGCATTGATCGATGGAAATTTAAAAGTTTTATTAGAACCAGAAAAATTAATTAGTTTTTTAAATGGCAATTATACTAATGATAGTAAAATTCAAAATTTATTGACAGGAATTAGCGAACATTACTATTTTCAATTACAAAATTATTTAGAGATAATGAATCCTGCATGGTTTCAAAATATTTTGTTTACTATGGAGCAACAAAATTATTTGTATACAGAAGTCGGAGCTGATTTATTAGAAATAAAATCCCAAAATTATTTACAAAATCTTTATGAAGATAATTATCATCTTTTAGTAAAAATGTTAGTCAAAAACAAAATTAGAAAAAGAATAAAAAAGTAAAAATATTGTTGACATACGAATTATTGTTTGATATGATTATAGAGTAATAGAAAGTGATAGCTACTATGGAAGAGAATAAATATTTAAGTATTAGTGAGATAAATGAATATATTAAAGCTATTTTAGATAATGACTTGTTTTTAAATAGAGTTTATTTAAAAGGAGAAATATCAAATTTTAAATGGCATACGAGAGGGCATTTGTATTTTACTTTAAAAGATGGAAATGCAAGAATAAGTGCCGTAATGTTTCAAAGTAGTGCTAAGAATCTACAGTTTGCTCCTGAAGATGGGATGAATGTTTTAATTAAGGGAAGAATTAGTGCTTATCCAGCAGCGGGTAGTTATCAAATTTATGTTGATACTATGGAATTAGATGGTATTGGCAATTTATATATAGAATATGAAAAGTTAAAAGAAAAACTTTTTAAAGAAGGATTATTTAATAAAGAACATAAAAAATTAATTCCGAAGTTTCCAAAAAGAATTGGAATTGTAACTGCTGATACCGGAGCGGCGGTTAGAGATATTATGAGTACTATTAGAAGAAGATATCCTTTATGTGAAGCCATTTTGTTTCCGACATTGGTTCAAGGCAAAGATGCTGCTCCGAATATTGTAAAACAAATTGAAGTAGCTGATAATTATAATTGTGATATCTTAATTGTTGGCCGTGGTGGTGGTTCAATTGAAGATCTTTGGGCTTTTAATGAAGAAATAGTAGCTAGGGCTATCTATAATGCCAAAACCCCGATTATTAGTGCGGTTGGTCATGAACCCGATTTTACAATTGCTGATTTTGTGGCTGATTTAAGAGCCCCAACCCCAACTGGAGCAGCAGAAATGGCCGTACCGACTGTTGCTGATATTAATAATTTATTGAATCAATATAAATTACGTTTAAATAAAAATATTAAAACTTTAGTTAATACTAAGTTTATCGCTTTATATAATTTAAAAAATACTTTTGTTTTAAAAAATCCAATGAGTTTATATGAAATAAAAGAGCAAAAATTGGATAAATTAATAGATAATTTAAATCGTAATATGCAAAATGTTTTGGAAAATCGTCAACATTCTTTAGAAATATTGAAGAATAAAATTAAACTTTTAAGTCCCCATAATTTAATTGAAAATCGTCAAAATAAATTGAAAGAAATCAATATTACTTTAAATAATTTAATTGATAAAAAGTTAAATAATACTCGTCATAATTTGGATTATTTAATAAATACTTTGAAATTAGTAAATCCATTAAATATATTAAGTAATGGGTATTCTTTAGTCAGTTTAGAAGATAAAGTTATTAAAAGTAGTAAAGATTTAAAAATAGATGATGAAATTAAGATTAAGTTCCATGAAGGAGAAGTAATTAGTATTGTAAAGGAGATAAGAAAATAATGGAAGAAAAATCATTTGAAACTAATTTAAAAGATTTAGAAGCTTTAGTGCATGAGCTTGAAACGGGTAATGTTCCCTTAGAAGATGCCATCAAAAAATATACAGAAGCGATGGAATTAGTAAAAAGTTGTAGTGATAAACTTAATAATGCCACTGCTAAAGTTAATAAAATTTTAGCTCAAGATGGTGAATTAAAAGATTTTGAAGTTAAAGAAGATTAAAGAGTTTAAAAAAGCCGATTAGGAGTATAATAGAAGAATAAGAAGGTAAATTATGAAAACCCAAAATATTAATAAAAATGTCAAAGATAAAAAAATAATCATAGTTTTGATAATCATTATTTTATTATGTGTTTTAGCCTCAGTTGGAGCTTATTTTTACATCATTAAAAAACAATCTTTAGATAATAATAAAGTGAATAAATTTGAGGTATCAAGCACTAATAAAGAAAAGATAGATGCTATTAAAGAACAAAATAATAGTGCTTATAAAGAATTTAATAATAATATCGAATATTTGACTAATTGGACATATAGTGAATTGGTAAATAATTTTGTAGATAGTGAGTTATTAGTTCCAGAAACTGAAATAAAAATCTTAATTAATGATGTCGAAATTATTAAAGATAGCGAAATAAAATTCGATGAAGTTAAAGCTTTAACGATGGAAATCATACTAACTAAAAATTATAAATATCAAGTTTCTAATTCACAAAAAGAAGAAATTGTAACTATCGATAAAGAATATAATTTGGAAGTTAAAGATACGATATTTCCAGTTATTAATGGCGTTAAGAATATAACAATCAATGTTGGTGATAAATTAGATTTATTAAAAGGAATTACTGCTACGGATGAAAAAGAAGGTTCATTAGAAGTACTAAGTGAGGGAACAGTTGATAATCAAAAAGCAGGGACATATGATGTAGTAATTTATGCAGTGGATCATAATGGTAACAGAACTGATGCTAAGATGCAAGTAACAGTAAAAAAGAAAAGTACTACAACAACTCCAAAGCCAAGTACTGGTAGTAGTAATAATAGCAGTAGCAGTAGCAGTAATAGTAGTTCTTCAGCAAATTCTAGTGCTTCTAACTGCTCTTCTAGTAGCATTTTAAAGAAAAGAGGTTATCGAACAACCGATAAAAATGCTTGTGAGAAAGATAAGCAATCTAGTGAGATAGCTAAACAAATTGCTAATGAGATTTTAGCTAAGGGATATAGTACTGATTTAGAAAAAGTAAGTGTAGCAGCTGAAAAAGTTTCTTCTTATTATTTTAATGGTACCCATGTAGAAGAAGGTGATGACTATCGAACTCCTTATGGGGTGTTTATAAAAGGGGAAGCTTCCTGTGCTGGTTGTACAAGGGCATTAATCCTAGTCTTAGAATATATGGGATATACAAATTTAGTCCATGCTAATGAAAATGGCTGGACCCATCAATGGGTAATACTAACGATGGATGGTCAAAAAGGCTTTGCAGATGGACAAGTTGGAATGGTTGGCTATGGATGTCATATGGTTGATGAAGAATGTCTTAGTCAAGAAAGTAATTAATTTGCTTTCTTTTTTGTTAGAATTATTTTATAATTTAAAGAGAAGGAGTTTTAATGTACGCCGAAGTTTTAATTGAATATCCAACTAAAAAAATTGATAAATATTTTACTTATTTAATACCACCAAATTTAAGGGGAATTGTTAAAAGAGGTATGAAAGTCAAAATTCCTTTTAATACAAGTGTTATTAATGGTTTTGTAATGCAAGTATTTACCGAATATCAAAGCGAATATGAATTAAAAAGTATTATTGAAGTAGTAGATCCCGAATTAGTATTAGATGATGAATTAATGGATTTAGGCATGTATATTAAAGAGAAAACACTTTGTCCTTTAATAACGGCATATCAAACGATGTTGCCATCTTCTCTAAAAATAAAAAATCAAAAAACTAATTACAATTATTATAAAAATTTTTTAATACTTAATAAAACTAAAGAAGAGATTACTAATTATTTACAAAATTATCATAAAAAAAATTATCAAACTTCTTTATTACAAGATTTATTGGTGCAAGATAAAGTTTTAAAGAATAATTATGCTAATCATGTAATAAAAGCTTTAAAAGAGAAAGATTTAATAAAAGAAGTTAAAGAACAAGAATATAGGATTAATAAAAATAGTAAAGATGATGTAGTTAAACATCAATTAAACAGTGAACAATTAAATGTTTTTCAAAAAATAAAAGCCAATATTTTAAATGATAAGGCTCAAACCTTTTTATTAGAGGGAATTACTGGCTCTGGTAAGACTGAGGTTTATTTAAATTTAATTAATGAAACAATCAAGATGGGAAAGACCGCGATAATGTTAGTTCCAGAGATTACTTTAACAATGCAAATTGTTGACCGTTTTTATGAGTGGTTTGGCAGTAAAGTAGCTATATTTCATAGTGCCTTATCTAATGGAGAAAAATATGATGAATATTTAAAAATTATACGAGGCGAGGTGAGTATTGTTATTGGCACTCGTTCTGCAATTTTTACTCCTTTAAAAAATATTGGGTTAATTATCATTGATGAGTGTCATAGTGAAACCTTTAAACAAGATAATATGCCACGTTATAATGCTTTAGATATTGCTATTAAAAGAAGTATTTATCATAATGCTAGTTTAATTTTTGGAAGTGCAACTCCTATGTTAGAAGAAAGATCTAGGGCATTAAAAGGTGTCTATGAATATTTACGATTGACTAAAAGAGCTGGTATGGGCAGTCTTCCTCATGTTGAAATTGTCGACATGTTAACAGAAATAAAAAAGAAAAATTTTGTTTTCAGTGAAGAATTAACTAATAAAATTTCGCAAGTTTTAATAAATCATGAACAAGCCATTATTTTACTTAATCGTCGTGGTTTTTCGACTACGATAAGTTGTGCTAAATGTGGTTTTACTTATAAATGTCCTAATTGTGATATTACCTTAACTTATCATAAATCGACAAATAATTTGCGTTGCCATTATTGTGGTTATTATAAGAAATGTGAAGATAAATGTCCTAATTGTGGAGAAGATGCTCTTAATTATTTGGGGATGGGGACAGAAAAAGTGGAAATGGAATTACAAAAATTATTTCCCGATGCTCGCATTTTACGAATGGATCAAGATACAACAACTAAAAAAGGTTCACATGAAAAAATGATTGAAGCTTTTAAAAATCAAAAATATGATATTTTATTAGGAACGCAAATGATTAGTAAGGGGTTAGATTTTCCAAATGTGACATTAGTAGGTATTTTAAATGCCGATAATTCTTTAAATATTCCTGATTTTCGAAGTAACGAAAAAACTTTTGCCCTTCTATATCAAGCTAGTGGTCGGGCTGGCCGCGGTAATTTACAAGGTAATGTTATTATTCAAACCTTTAATCCAGATAATTTTGTTTTAAAGTGTGTGCAAAATAATGATTTTGAAAAATTTTATGAAAATGAAATGAATATGCGTAGAATTTTGAAATATCCGCCTTATTATTATTTAGTAAGTTTAAAAATTATTGGCGATGATTATCAACAAACTTTAGAAAATGCTACTAAAATATGCGATTATCTAAAAGCTAATATTGATAAAACTTCTATTATTTTAGGACCTACCACAGCTAATATTTTTAAACTAAATAATAAATATCGTTTTCAAATTGTTATTAAATATCGGTTCGATGCCCAATTAATGGCTACTTTAAATTATCTTGATAGTATTTATGTTAATGATTCCAAAATTAATCTGGAAATTGATATAAATCCGCTTCATATCTAAATCTCTATGTTAGACCATATTGATTAAAGAGGCAAAAAATGATATTATAAAAAAGAGATGATAAAAATGAATGAA
>CANQTA010000005.1 GCA_947626655.1 uncultured Bacilli bacterium | reverse complement strand
GGTTCAGGAGGAAAACCATCAACAGGACCAGGAGAAGGAATAATAAATGGAAGTCATAACTATGGAGAGATAGTAAGCAGTAACCCAACAACAGATGGATATTTAGGAGGGCTAGTAGGATCAGTACCAGGTAGTAGTAAATTAGAGATATATGATAGTAGTAATGAAGGAAATATAGGAAATGCCTCCGGATGGATTGGTGGAATAGCCGGTTTTGTAGATACTTTAAAAATGGATAATTGTAGTAATACGGGGACATTAACAGAAGTTAATAAACGTGTTGGTGGTTTAGTAGGAAATTTAGGAAACTCTTCTGATGATACTGGTACTATAAGTAGAAGTAATAATAAAGGAAACATAAAAGTAGCTAATGGTGTTAATACCGGAGGATTAGTAGGTCAAGTGAGTGGTACAACAACAATAGAAAATTCATATAATAATGGAACAATAACAAATACTTCAACAACCGGAAATAATTGTGGAGGATTAATAGGAGCTAATAGTGTTTCTTCGATTTCGTTACAAATAACAATAGAAAATTCATATAATAACGGTTCAATAACAAATACTTCAACAGCTGGTAAAATTTATTTAGGAGGTATTATAGGATATACTTATAATGGCACTTTGCTAACTATGAAATCTGTTCATAATAATGGAACAATAACAAATACTTTAAGCTCATCAGTAAGTTATAGTGAAACTGGAGGATTGGTTGGTATTCTATGTGGTAATGGTATTATAGAAAAAGGTTATAATAAAGGTGATATAACTGTTAAAAATACTAATGCAAATCATTATCCAAATGCTGGTGGTATTATAGGACTAGTTAGTAATAGTGGAAGTCCAATCATATTGAATACTGGAAATTATGGCAATGTATCAGTTACAAGTAATTCGGGTTCTACATATGGTTATGGAGCTTTTGGTTTAACGGACACTACTTCTTCTAAAAATATAGTTTTAAATTCATTTAATAATGGTAATATAACAGTTAGTGATTCAAAAAAATATAGTTCTTTTACTAGTGGATTATTTTTAGTGAATAATGATACAGGAAGAGTAACATTAAATAATATTTATAATACTGGATCGGTATCTGGCGGTAATTATGGTAATTATGCTATTTTATATAAAGGTAATACATCAACAGCAAGTGTAACAAATGCTTACTATAAATCAGGGCCAACAGGTAGTAATGTAAGTGGAACAACATCAATGACAGATGCCGATATGAAACAAACCAATCCAGCAACAACAAGTGGATTGTTATATATATTAAATAATAATGTTAAAACATTGAATAGTAAAGGCTTAGCATCCATAGATAGCTCCTTATCGGGATACACGTTAGATGAGTGGGTGATAGATCCAAGTACAGGTTATCCAACCTTAAAGAGTTTTTTAAATAATTAATTGTCAAGGAAAAGACATAAAAACCTAATTAACTTAATCCTGGGGAGGTATGAAACAATATCTTCCTTCTTTTATTATAAAGGGTGTTGAGTAAAGCTAAATAATGTAATTAAAACGTAGATAATAAATTTGCAAATTATATAAATTATACTAGAATTAAATTTCTAAGTATAGCATATATTTTTTTAATAGAATAGAAGTTCATAGTTATTAAAATATAAGCTTTTTTTAAGAATTTTTATGGAAAAAATTGACATCATTTTTTAAATTTACTATAATGTTTATAGTAAGGGTGGTGCGAATGAAACAACCAATACTTGTTAAATTAAAAATGAAAAAAATTTATAAGTCATCATTAACTTTGATTGGTCTTTTATTTATTATAGTAACTAGTCTTGGGTTAATGTACTTATTTTATGATAGAGTTTTGGATAATGATAGTGATATTGAAGTAAATGGAGCTTTATCAATAAATTATATTGATGGTAAAAAGTTTAATATAGAAAGTAATTCAACTAAAAATATTGAATTATCTGTTTCTAATGCGAGTAGTAATGTCAATTATTATAATATAGGTTTTATGCAAGTAAGAGGAACTGGTACTTATAAGATTATTTTTGAAGACAAAGTGGTTATGGAAGGTGATTTAAAAACAATCGATGAAATATCAACTGAATATATTAGTATAGATGCTGGTGAAACTAAAGATTATGTATTAGAAATAACGAATACTTCGACTGATAATTTAAAAGGAGTGTTAAATATTCGCAATCAAAATGGAAAAATAATAACTTTTAGTGATACAATTTTAAAAAATGTTACGCCAAGTACTGATTCTTTAACTAAAGTAGGAGACGAAGAAGCTTTAGAAGATGAAGGCTTAATTAAAAGTAGTGATGATATTGGAGTTACATATTATTTTAGGGGTAATGTTCAAAATAATTATGTTTCCTTTGCTAATCTTTTGTGGCGAATTGTTAGAATTAATGGTGATGGAACAATTCGCTTGGTCTTAAATGAACCAACTGAAACAATATCAAGTTATTATACAACGGATAATCCTGCTTTTGAGTTTGATAAATCAAATATTAAAGAATTTTTAGAGACTTGGTATCAAGATAAATTAAGCGATTATACCAATTATATTGCTAATTCAAAGTTTTGTAGTGATATAAACGCAGATGGTAGTAATACTTATTTAGCTTATACTAGAATAATGACTAATAAAATTCCTACATTCAATTGTTTAGGAACAATAATAAATAATAATATTGGCTTGTTGACTGTCGATGAAGTTATATTAGCTGGAGCAAGTCCAAGTAGTAATAATCAAAGTTTTTATTTATACAACAGCAGTATAGAAGAACCTTGGTATACAATGAGTGGGGCAAAGGGTAGTGATTCGTCATTAAATATGTTTATGGTTGGCATAAATGGCAATATCTTAGATAATATTTCCGGTAATTTATATCGGAATGTTCGACCAGTAATCAATTTAATAAAAAATATTGAAATGACAGGTACGGGGACAATTAGTGATCCTTATCGCATGATAGATAATTGAGCTTTAAAAGCTCTTTTTAATTATGGAATTGTTTATTGAAATGAGATATGTTATAATAATGTCAACATTTGCAAAATTATATGTAAAGCAAATGCTTGGTACTTAATTTAGTTTACATTAAGTGCTACAATAATAATGTGGTGATACATAATGAATTTTTTTAAAGATGTAATAAGATTTTTAAGTTATTTAACTTTGGTGGATATAATTTTTTTTACAGCGATTTTATTGCTTTTAATTCTTTTAGTTAGTTTAATCTATTTTATTAAAATCAATAAAGACGATGAAGCTGATAATAATATTCAGAATAATCAAAATAACGGTTTAAAGTCTAGTGATAAATCGGCGGATAAAGTAGAGGAAATAATGGAAAATTTAGGATTAAATACAATGTCACCAGAGCCTAAAGAAGAGTATAATGACGAGGAAGAAGAACTGTTGGATTTAGAAGGATTGACTAAAAAATTGCAAAAACAAAGTGAAAATGAGCAAGCAAGTATATCAAAATATGAAGAAGAGCAGGAAGAGAAAGCAATTATTAGTTATGATGAGTTATTAGCATCGCACCATAACTATGCAATTAATTATGAAAAAGAAGAAGTAATGGATGATTTAATAGTTAAGAAAGTAAATTTAAATGATCTACTTAATACAACAAGTGAGACAAAAGATGATCCGATTGAAGTAAGGGTTATTAGTTATCAGAAAGAAGAAGCGTTTTTAAATGCTTTAAAAGAATTAAATAATTTATTAAATTAAGGGTGGTTTTATGAAGTTTTATATTGAAACTTTTGGTTGTAAAGTAAATGCTTATGAATCAAATTTTATAAAACAGTCACTATTAAAAAGTGGCTTTCTTTTTGTAAATTCTTTAAAAGAGGCAGATATAATTATTATTAATACTTGTACAGTTACTAATACGGCTGATAGTAAATGTAAGAAATTTGTACGGCATGTAAGACGTGAAGCACCAGATAGTATTTTAGTTGTTATGGGTTGTAGTGTACAAAATAATGTTAAAGAATATGAAGAAATGCATATTGATATTTTAATTGGTAATAAGGATAAGAGTAAAATTCCAGATATTTTGAAAAATTATTTAAAGAATCCTGAGAAATATTTGAATTTTACAAATAATCGGGATTTAGAGTTTGAAGATATGCAAATTACAGATTTTGATCATACAAGGGCTTTTATAAAAATTCAAGATGGTTGTGATAATTTTTGTTCTTATTGTATTATTCCCTTTATGAGAGGTAAATGTCGTAGTAAAGATTTTGAAAAAATTATTGAAGAAGCAAAAGATTTGGTGAAATCAGGTCACCGAGAAATTGTTTTAACTGGTATTCATACAGGTTCTTATAGTTATAATGGCCATGATTTAGTAGATGTTATTAATGCTTTGAGTGATATTTCTGGTTTACAAAGAATTCGTCTTTCGAGTGTAGAAATAACTGAATTAAATGCTAAATTTATGGAAATGTTAAAAACTAATAAAAAATTCTGTGATCATTTGCATATCCCTTTACAAGCTGGTAGTGATGAAGTTTTAAAAGCGATGAATCGGAAATATGATTTAAATTTTTTTTTCAATAAAATTGCCGAAATTAGAGCGATTCGTCCTAATATTTCTATAACGACCGATATAATTGTTGGCTATCCGACAGAAACGAAAGAATTATTTCAAAAAACTTGCGAAACAGCTTGGCAACTTAAATTTAGTAGGATACATGTTTTTCCATTTTCAAAAAGAAATGGTACAGTGGCCAGTAGATTAAAAGAAATATCAAGTACTGAAAAGACAGAACGAGTGCATAAATTATTAGAAATTTCGAAAATGTTAGAAAAAGAATATGCTGAACAATTTTTAAATAAAGAAGTAGAAGTCTTAATTGAGGAAGTAAAAGATGGAGTTAGTATTGGTCATACAGGAAATTATCTAAAAGTTAAAATAAATAAGGAATTAGAAAGAAATGGTCTTTACAAAGTTTTATATCAAGAAATTGAAGAATAAAAATTACTGAAAATGAAAAAATCTAGTTTTTGAGTCTAGATTTTTTTTAAATAGCTAAATTTATTAATTAAAATTTTCGATATAAACCAATAGCTTTTCCTAAAATAACACAGTTACTTAAAATGATTGGTTGCATCGTATCGTTTTCAGGTTGTAAACGAATATGGTTATTTTCTTTATAAAATGTTTTAATAGTTGCTTCTCCTTCGTCAGTCATTGCAACAACGATATCACCATTTTTAGCATTACTTTGTTTTTGAACAATAACATAATCGCCATCATATATACCGGCATTAATCATACTTTCACCACTAACATGAAGAGTAAAAACTGTTGCTGTAGCTGGGATTAGTGAAGCAGGGATATCAAAAAATTCATTAGGTTGTTCAATTGCTGTAATGGGATTACCTGCTGTTATTTTTCCTAATAAAGGAACTTTAACAACATCTTCATTTTTTTCGAGATATTCATTTTCACAAAGAATTTCAATAGTTCTAAATTTGTTGCTGGTTGTTCTAATATAACCTAATTGTTCTAAATTTTTCATATGAACAAAAACAGTAGCGGGACTTGATAAATTAACACCTTTACAAATTTCTCTTATTGCAGGTGGATAACCATGTTCAGCAATATATTTTTTGATATAGTCTAGTACATCTTTTTGTCTTTTAGTAATTTCTGTTCCTTTCATGTGTTCCTCCTTACATACAATTCTACTATAGTTTTTTACAAATGTCAAACAATTGTTTAAAAATGCAAAATTTTTTAAAAAAATACAAATAATTGTTTACACGAACTATTGTTTATGGTATGATAGTTTCGTTAGAAGGAGTGGTAAAAATGAAAAAAACATTAAAAAAATTTGGAGGACTAATTTTGTTTTACAGTGTAATTATTTTTGGGGTACTACTCCTGAATTTAAGATTTGCTTATTTAAATTCGCATAATAATTTAGCAAATAATTTTGAAGTAACATCGCAAGTAGATTAAAAGAGGGGAGGCTATAAATTAAGAAAATTTTTAAAAAATTGACTTATCAAGTTTTACTTTTTAGTTAAAAACGTATATAATTAATATGAGGTATAATAATGAAGAAAAAAGTATTGGTTATATATGCACGATATGGTTCTGGTCATAAATCAATAGCGGAATATGTTGCGAAGTATATTGATGAAAATAATAAAAATGCAGAAGTAATGTTATTAGATATGACGGATTATGGTAATCCTTTGGGGAGAGCATCAGTTAAACTAATGGACTGGGTTTGCAAAAGACGGCCAGAATTTTTATTCAATTTCTGTTATGAGTTAATGGATCATAAACTTTCTAGTATTGGCAATAATTATTTAACTAAAAAAAGTTATGATAATAAAGCTTTGCAAAAGAAAATTATGGATTTTAATCCTGATATTACAATTTCTAGTCATTTCTTTTGTAGTGGGATTATTACTCGTTATAATAAGTTGGGAATTATTAATAGTAAACTTTTAACTATTATAACTGATTATTGTTCTCATGAGTGGTGGACTCGTAATAAGAAAGGCGAAGATGGTTATATTGTTGGTAATGAAATTGTTAAAGAAGAGTTGATTAAAAGGGGTGTTGAACCGAAGAAAATATATGCTTTTGGGTTACCTTTAAACATTATGGAAATGAATCGATTAGATGATAATTCAACTATTTATAAGCGTTATAATATTAAAGGCAATCGCAATGTTTATTTATTCTTTGGTGGTTCAACAGCAGGTAGTATGTACTATTTTGATTATTTTAAAGCAATTTGTCAAATGAAATTAAATGTCGATATTATTTTTGTAAGTGGTAAAAATGCTAAATTAAAAAGCAAATGCGAAGAATTTATTAAAAATAAGAAAATTAAAAATGTTAGAGTTTTAGGTTATACAAATGATGTCTTTAATATTTTAAAAATTAGTGATTTAGTTATATCAAAACCAGGAGGGGCGACTGTTACTGAATGCTTAGAAATGAAAGTGCCAATGTTATTAGTTCCAGGGATGGGTGGTCAAGAAAAGTATAATGCCCGTTTTATGGCTAAAAAAAGATTAGGCATTAAAGCAAGAGGTATTTATTCTTTTAAGAAAACGCTTCGAAAATTAGAAAATAATCCAGTTATTATTACTAAAATGCGTGATCGTTTAAATCGCTTGGATGATAATAAATCAGTTGAAAAAATAAATAATTTAATTAATAAAATGTAGGAGTTATAATATGAGTAAGTTAGATAATAATATAATTAATAATTTAAAAATGTTAGCATTAGATTTAATTCAGGCTGGTGGTAGTGGTGATGTTGGACTTTCTTTAAGTTCAGCCCCTATTTTTTATTCTCTTTTTAAAAATAATATTCATTTTAATCCTCATGATTTTCATTATATAAATAGTGATCGCTTAGTAGTAACTAATCGTTTGTTACCTCTTTTGTATGCATCTTTTCATTTGTTTTATAAAGATTATTCTCTTGATAATTTAAAAGAATATAAAAAATATGATTCTAATTGTAAGGGATATGCATCTCTTCGGTCTTTAGGTATTCAAGCTCCTAGCATTTTAGAGGGTGATGTAGTGGCAGCTAGTGTTGGTCTAACTTTAGGTGAGAGATATTTAGAATCTTTAATAAAGATTGAAAATCCGAAAAATAATTTAATTAATTTTAAAACTATTTGTATTTGTACAGAAGCTGATATTATGAGTGGTAGTGCTTATGAAGCATTATCTTTTGCAAGTAGTGAATATTTAAATAAATATCTTTTAATCGTTATTAAAGATGGTATTGGTAAAGATAGTAGTACAAAAGAAACATTTAATGAAAATTTAGTTGATCGTTTTATCGCACTTAATTTTAATGTTGAGGAAATAAATGGTAATAATTTTGGCTCTATAGATGGGGCTATTGATGATGCAATGCATAGTAAAAAACCAACAGTTTTAATTATAAAAAATACTTATGGTGTCGATTCATCACGTAAAGATAGTAATAAAAATTATAATATGCCTTTAAGTAATGAAGAAATGCAAGCAATGAGAGAAAAATATAATATGACATCGCCTTTTGAAGTTAAAGAAGAATATGTAAAAGAACTAGCGAAAGATGTAGATAAAAGATTAAGTAAAGAAATTGCTATTTGGCAAAATTTAAAAAATGAATCATTAAAAGATTTAAAAATTAAAGAAATAATTGAATTTTTAACAAACGGTTTAAGAGAAATTTCCTTTAAATCAGAAAATATCAAAATTAATAGTACTTATGAAGAAGAATTAATAATTAGTAATAATAAGATTTTAAATTTATTAACTAATAAAAGTCCTTTTATCTTATGTGGTAGTAATGATAATTTTTATTATACTAAAAGCAGTATTAATAAATCTGATATAATGAGTAAAGAAAATCCTACAGGTCGTAATATTCTGTTTGGAAATAGAACTTTAGCCATGGGAGGTATTAGTTTGGGGTTAGCATCTTTAGGTTTTAAGTTATTTTTGAGTGCCCCTTTAGTATATGAAAATTTATTGCATCATTATATAAAATTGAGTTGTTATAATAGTTTACCAATTAATTATATTTTCACGCAAGATACTATTTTAAATACTTATGAGGAAATGGGATATCCTTGTATTGAAGAAATAAGTGATTTAAGAAGTATTCCTAATCTTATTAATTTTCGACCATGTGACATTGACGAAATAGTGGGAGTTTATAGCATTTTAAGTAATTATCATAAAACGACAACTATGGTTATAAGTAGTAATAAAACACCAAAATTACTTGGTACTAATGCTAAATATGTTTTAGCAGGAGCTTATCGAGTTCGCAAAGAAAGAGAAGATTTAAATGCTATTATTGTTGCAACCGGTAGTGAAGTTCCAATTGCTTTAAAATTAGCTGATGATTTAAGTGCTTATGGCTTTGATTTCCGAGTTATTTCGATGCCAGCGAGTGAAATATATGATTTACAAAAAGAAAAATATCAAAATATGCTTTTACCCAAGGAAATTAAAACCTTTACTTTAGAATTTGCTCATCCTAATAGTTTACAAAAATATGCTACATCACCTCTTTATGTTTTAGGAATTGATGCTTTAAAAGATGGTGGTAGTAAAGAAGAATTATTAAGTCATTATAATTTGACTGCTGATGCGCTAAAAGTTAAAATATTAGAAATCATGAAAAATAATTAATTTTCGGCATCGTTTGACATTTTTTGCAACTAAAATTTAGTATAATGCTTCTAGGTGATAAAAATGCGAACTTTTTATATTTTTAAAATCAAAAAAGAATTGACAATTTTAACTAAAGAAACACCTTATAATTTATATCGAACGATTGAAAATTTGTATTATTATGATTCTGTGAATGCTAATGTGTCTTTTAAAATATTTGGGGATATATTTGATACTTTTAATTTAGATTATTTAAATAAAAGAATTAGCAATTTATTTAAAAATAATCGTTATTATAGTTATGTAGATGGTATCCATATTATTAATAATAAATATAAACCGGAGATGAGTAAATTAAAAGTTTATAAGAGTCATTTACTTTTAAAAAGTGATGTTATTGATCCGGCCTTGTTGGTTAATTATTTAATGAGTGATAATTTGTTTGTTTGCGATTTTAAAAATAAAGATTATTTTTGGTTAAATGAGTTTGTTCATTAAGAAATGTTATGATAAAATATTAAAAGAGAATGAAGTTGAAATTATGAAGTTTAAATTAAATGATTATATTATTAATTATGAAATAATTCGCAAAGATAATAAAAATCTTTATTTTCGTTTTGATGAAAATTGTCAATTAATTATTACTGCACCCCGTTTTATTACTGATAATGAAGTTAAAAATTTAATTACGAAAAATTCTGGTGCGATTTTAAAAATGTATGAAGATGCTTTGCAAAAGAGTATTCGTGATAGTTTGTTTTGGTATTTAGGAAAATCTTATGAAGTTACTTTTGATAACCGAGTTACCGAGTTAAAGATTATAGATAATAATATTACTTGTCATGATGAAGAGGCTTTAAATAAATTTTATCAAAGTGAATGTGAAAGAGTATTTAATGCTGAGATTGCTATATGTAAGAATTGTTTTAATAATTTACCGAATTTTCGCTTAAGAATTAGAAAAATGCGTACTAGGTGGGGAGTTTGTAATACTAAAGATAAAATAATTACTTTAAATAGTGAACTTTTAAAAAAAGATATTTCCTTAATTGATTATGTTATTATTCATGAAATAGCGCATTTTTATGAACCTAATCATAGTAAAAATTTTTGGAAAATTGTTGAGATGGCCATACCTGATTATAAAGAAAGACGTAAAAAATTACGCAAAGGTTAATTAGCTTATTGCTAATTTTTTTAAACTAAATTTTATTCTTATTGTCAAAAAGAAATTCCTCTAGTATAATGATAATGGTGAATTTATTTATGGAAATAACGAGTCTAAATAATGAAAAGGTTAAATTTTGGCAAAAGTTACAACATAAAAAATATCGAGATGCTAACGAACTATTTTTAGTTGAAGATGATCATTTAATTAAAGAAGCTTTAAAAAGAAAAGTTGTAGTAGAAATCATTACTATTGATAAAAATGCCCAATATGATTTACCAACTTATTATGTTACTTCCAAAATTATAAATTTATTATCTAAGCAAGTAACAGGGGCTAAAACTATCGCTGTTTGTCATTTTTTAGAAAGTAGAGAAGTTAAGGGTAATGTAATTGTTTTAGATGATATTCAAGATCCTGGTAATTTAGGGACTATTATTAGAAGTGCTGTCGCATTTAATTTTGATACGTTATTTTTATCGAATAATTCGGTTGATTTATATAATCCTAAAAGTATTAGAGCTAGTGAAGGAATGTTTTTTCATTTAAACGTTTTAAGAGGAGATATTGAAAAGTTTTTAAAAAGTTTAGATAATTCTTATTTAAAAATAACGACTGATGTCCAAAATGGCCAAGATATTAAAGATGTTAGTAGTTTAAAATATGCTATTGTTATTGGCAATGAAGGAAAAGGGGTTTCTAAGGCAGTGGCAACTTTGTGCAATCAAAAGGTATTAATAAAAATGCAACCCAACTGTGAAAGTTTAAATGCAGGAGTAGCTGCTAGTATCTTGATGTATGAGGTAAATCATGAATGATTTTATTTTAGTGGGGAAGATTATTAATACTTTTGGTATTAAAGGGGAATTAAAAATAAGTAGTATGTTTGAATATAAAGAACGTATTTTTAAAGAAGATTTTCCTATATATATTGGGATTAATAAAGTTAAAGAATTAATAAGTACTCATCGTTTTCATAAAAATCATGATTTAATTTTATTTAAAGGTTATAGTAATATAAATGAAGTTTTAAAATATAAGGGCGAAAATATTTATATTAAGAGAAGTGAGTTACCATTAAGAGAAAATGAATATTTATATCAAGATTTAATTGGATTTAAAGTTTATGAGCAAGATGAATATTTAGGAATTATAACAGATTATGAAGAAAATAATCAAAATATATTATTTAAAGTAAGTGGAACTAAAACTTTTTATCTTCCTAATATCGATGTTTATATTCAAGAAATTAATTTATTAGAAAAAAAGATTATTACTCATAATGGTAAGCAATTAATTATTTGATTTAAAAGGTAATAAATAGTATAATATCTTCACAAGAAAGGAGTATCTTATGAAAATTGATATTTTGACTCTTTTTCCTGCTATGTTTACTGGTTTTTTATCAGAGTCTATTATTAAAAGAGCTATAGATAAAGGTTTAGTTACAATAAATATAATTGATTTTCGTACTTATTCTTTGGATAAGCATAAAAAAGTTGATGATACTCCTTATGGCGGTGGGGCTGGTATGGTTCTTATGTGTGAACCGGTAGTAAGAGCTATTGAAGATCTTAAGAAAGAAGATTCTTTAGTAATTCTTACGTGTCCACAAGGAAAAACTTTTAAGGAAAGTATGGCCCAAGAATTAAAAAATATTAATCATTTAATTATTGTGTGTGGTCATTATGAAGGTTATGATGAAAGAATCCGAGAGTTTGTCGATTTAGAAATAAGTATTGGTGATTTTGTTTTAACAGGAGGAGAAATCCCAGCAATGGCAATTACTGATTCGATAGTTAGATTATTGCCAGGAGCCATAAATGAATTATCTACAACCGCCGATTCTTTTACGAGTAATTTGTTAGATTATCCTACATATACAAAGCCAGCAAATTTTAGAGGGTTAGAAGTGCCTGAAGTATTATTGAGTGGTAATCATCAAAAAATTCAAGAATATCGGCAAAAAGAACAATTAAAAAGAACTAAAGAAAGACGCCCAGATTTATTAAAGGAGATTCACAATGATTGAAAAAGTTCATAAAGATTTTGAAATAGTGGAAATTGCAGAAAATAATGGTTTAAAAATAAACAATAAAAAAGCTTCAGAAACAATAACTATTTATGATTCAGAATTAATAAATGCTGCCATAGCCAAAAACTTTAATAAGATGTATCGGGAAATTCTTTATTTAATTATGGATATCAATGAAAGTGATGATTCTACTGAAAGCGATGCCTTATTGGCCCTTTTAAAGATTGATAATGTTCGTAAAATTTTATTGAATACCTATCAAAAGTTTTTACCTCCCAATCTTTTAAGAAGATATTTAAATATGTTAGATATGTTGGGAAATAAAATATTTATTCCGAACCATAGTAAAAGTAGATAAAAATAACAAATACATTTAATTATATTAAACAATAATTGAAAAAATTAATTTAAAATGGTATTATTAAATCATAAAAATAGTAGATAATTAAGAGGAAATATGAAAAGATTTTTTAAAAGAAACAAAGTATTTATTTTGATATTAATTATTATGCTTAGTTATTTTATTTATCAAGCTATTTCTTACAATATTAATGAGCAAAAATTAATGGAAGCGCAGTCAAAAACTTTAGAATATTGTAAGAACGAATTAATAAATTCTAATAATCCTTCTGAATATTGTAAAAAAGTTATATCTTCTGAAAATGATAAGATGGATTTTTTTACCAAACTAACTGATATGTTATCTTTTCGATTAAATTTAATTAATCCTTTGGCATTTGTTTTTTTAATTATTCCAACCTTAATCAATGTTTGTCAAATTTTAAAATATAGATTTATAATTAATGCCAAAACGAGAGAAAGTTCTAAACGGTTTTATTATAATTATTTTAAAATTGCTTATAAATATGTTTGGCTTTTACCACTTTTTGCATTTCTTGTAATAATATTTTGCAAATATCAAACAACTTTTGATCCCAGTTATGCAATAAATTATCATAGTTCTAATTGGACATCTTCACTAATTTATCATCCCTATCTATTTATTTTTCTTTACTTACTTAATATATTTTTATATTCATGTATTTTTATAAATATTGGTTTAATTGTAGCTCGTAAACAGCATAATTATGTTACAGCAATTATTCTTTCTATATTAACTTATATAGGTATTGAATTATTTTTAGAAATATTTGTAAATGTCATTATCTTTGGGATAATACTAAAAACTGATATAGGTCCTTTATTCAATATAATGAATTTATTTACCTTTAGTGATGTTGATGGAACTGCCAATTTACTTTTATTTACAACAGCTATGTTTATTTTAACTAGTGTTTTAGTACTTTTATCTTATAAAAATACAGAAAAATTAATAATTGATTGTGAAAAAAATAATTAGGAGGATAAAAATGAAAATTGAAATCAAAAATGTCAGTAAAAAATTTAAAAAAAACTATGTGTTGACTAATATTAATTTAAAATTGAGTGATGGTAATATTTATGGTTTAAGTGGTCGAAATGGTTCTGGAAAAAGTGTTTTGTTAAAAATAATATGTGGTTTATATAGTCCAACTGAGGGTGAAGTATTATTTGATGGTCAAAATTATAAAAAATCTAATATGTTTGTTCCTAATCTTCGGGCTTTAATTGAAAAACCCACTTTTTTTCCAAATTTAAGTGGTTATGAAAATTTAAAATTGTTAGCAGAAATACAAAATAAAATTACAGATAAAGAAATACTTAAAGCATTAGAGATAGTAAATTTATTAAATGAAAAAGATAAAAAATATGCTGAATATTCTTTAGGGATGAAACAAAAATTAGGAATTGCTCAAGTTATAATGGAAAATCCCCATGTTTTAATATTAGATGAACCATTTAATGGAATAGAGGATGAAAGTGTTAAAAAAATTACTAAATATTTGAAAGATAAACAAAAAGAAGGCAAAATAATTATTATTTCTTCTCATATAAAAGAAGATTTACAAAATATGGCAAGTAAAATATATTATTTTGATAATGGAAAGATTAAATATGAGTAAAAGAGTTATAATTACTAAATTATTTGTAGGATTAATTGCTTGTTTGTTGGGGAGTTTAATAGCACTTATTTCTTCTTTTAATTCTGATTTCTTTGGACAAATGTTAATTAATTTAACAGATAATTCTTTTTGGTTTTTCTATTTTATTGGCATTGTATTAATAATCACTACATTATATAATTTTTTTCATAACGAAAATATAATTTTAAGAAATAATAATTTTGAAAAATATATTAATAATAATATCATAAATATTATAAAAATTAATATATTATTATTTTTAATAGTATTAATATTTTTGGTTGTTGGTTCATTAATCATAACCGATTTTAATATAGATATTAATTCAAAAATAGTTTATCAATTTCCTGCTTATCTTTATTGTTTGTTTTTTAGTATTAGATCTTTATTAATAATTACTATGCTTTCAATAATCATCTATGTATTATACTGGAATTTTGGCAAAAAAATAACTATGATTTTTTGGGGAGCTTGTTTATGTTTATTTTTTATTAGTTTTCCCCATAATGATGTAATTAATAAAATTTCTGAAATTCCATTATTATTTATAAGATATTTTAAAATATTGCCGTATACTTCTTTTTCATTGGAAATAATTGCTACTATATCTCAATTTGTCATTTTGTTGTTAATTTTGTCTATTTTTTATTATTTGTTGATAGAAAAATCAAAAAGGGATAAAATATTATGAAATATGAATTATTATGCTTTTTAAATCTTATTAGAAAAAGTTTTTATAAATGTTTATTAATATTTATTACTTTTTTAATTCTTATGACATTTATTTTCAAATTATTTCCTCACGATATTTTAACAAATGAAATAAGTTTAGCTCAAATGCAAATTCTTTTGGGTATTCCAAATAAACAAGCTGGCTTTTTGGAATATCTTTGGCTGTTTTTTCAAATGCTTGTTTTTATATATATTTCTTATCAATATTTTATTTTTGATTTTACCAATTCTCCTGAATATCTATTATTAAGAACAAATTCATATAAATTATTTTTATATAAAATGGTTTATATAGTATTATTTATTATATTGTGGAAATCTATAATATTAATAATAGTAATAAATATATTTAATTATTTAACTATATCTATAATAACAATTTTATTAAATTTTATAATTCCAATTTTAATAAGTATTATAGTGTTGTTGTTTGTTATTATCTACTTTTGGCATTTCGATTAATTTTCATTTTCGTTTGATAATTACATTGAAATAGAATTTTCTTGTCAATTAAATAAACTTATGTTATAATTATGAGCGAACCCAAGAGGTATGTAATCCGCTTAAATTTAATATATATTAATGATTACAGGTAAAAATTTATTAGAAAGGATGTGTTATGATGGCTAATTTAGTTGATAAAATTAATGCGCGTCATATTCGTAAAGACATTCCCGATTTTCGTGTAGGAGACACTGTTCGTGTTGATGTTTGGGTAAAAGAAGGAAAAAAAGAAAGAATCCAAGCTTTTGAAGGTTTAGTAATTGCTAAAAAAGGTGGAAGTGTTTCTGAGACTTTCTCTGTTCGCAAAACTTCAAGTGGTATTGGAGTAACGAGAATATTTCCTGTTAATGCTCCAACTATTGATAAAATAACAGTAGTTAAAAAAGGAATGGTTAGAAGAGCGAAACTTAACTTTATTAAAAAGATGCGTAAAGAATATAAGGTTAAAGAAAGAAATTAAGGTGTTAACCTTAATTCTTTTATTTTAGGAACAAATTTATAAACGAAAGGAAATGCTTAATTATGAAAATTATTAAAGAATTAATTCCCTATTTAATTATAATTTTAGTAGTTATGGTTATTAGAACATTTATTTTTACTCCTATTATGGTGGATGGTCAAAGCATGGTACCTACTTTAGAGGGAAATGAAATAATGATTTTAAAAAAATATGATACTTCTTATGAACGCTTTGATATAGTAGTGGTTAATAAAAGTGTGGAAGGTGATAACTTAATAAAACGAGTTATTGGTTTACCAGGTGAAACAATTTATTATGAAAATGGTTTGTTATATATTAATGATAAAGTTGTTGAAGATGTTTATGCTTATGGAGAAACTTTAGATTTTGAAAAGATTACTTTAGGGGCTGATGAATATTTTTTAATGGGGGATAATCGCGAAATATCTTTAGATAGTAGAAGTATTGGGGTAATTAAAAAGCAAGAAATTGAAGGAACTACTAATTTAGTGGTATATCCTTTTAATAAATTTGGTAAAGTTAATTAAATGGCTTAAATTTTAAGTCTTTTTTTGAAATTTTTTGCCTATTATTTTCCGGAATATGATAAAATTAAATAGGGGAAAATAAAGCAAATTAAAATTTATTGAAGTAATTTAAAGGAGTGAATTAAAAATGAAAAAGAATCAAATATTGATAATAGTTTTAGGAGTTATTTGTATTATATTTTTAGTTTCAAGTATTGGTTTTTATTTAAAGAGTGAATACTTAGAAGAGTTATATGATAATTGTCGATCTTTTTATTCAAATGATGATAGAGAATTTAATAATCAAGAATACAATAACAATACTAATAACAACGACAATAATAATAGTGATAGTAATAATATTTCTAGTAGTGATGCTTTACAAATAGCCTTAAATAGTTTAAATATAAATAAACAAGATATTTATGATTTAAGTAATGAATTAGAGTATAAATATGGAATGCAAGTTTATGAGATTGATTTTAAATATAATGGTTATGAATACGACTTTTATATAAATGCTAAAACGGGAGAAATTATTAAATCTTTTAGAGAAAGAGATTAAAACTTTATAAATAATTAAAATTTATTAGAAAAGATTTTATCTTTTTGATGATAGAGATATAATTTGAAAAACTAGATGCTACTAAAAAAGAAAAATATTGATGTATTGGCTTTTTGAAGTCGGCAAAACCAAAACAAAAGAAAATAAAAAGTGAGAATTATAGAAATGAAGGAGTAATGATTTTAGATGAGTATAGTTACAAGTGCCAGTGGTTCGTCATGTTGGAGAGGATTAGATTATTATAAAAGTAAAATTACAACAAGAATATGAAGAGTATGAAGAAAGACAATACAAAAACGCCATAAACTATTTACATAAAATGACTAAAAAAGAATTAATTGAAGAACTTGTTTATATTTTTGATTATGCTCTAGAATGGATTTATGATGATTTTGTTAGAAGAAATGATATAGAAGGATAAATTTTGCAAATTTTATGATAAAAAGATTTATGAAAGGATGTGACTTATATGGTAAATAAATCAAAAAATAAAATAGTAAATAAAGTTTTAAATGATAAATATACTGATAGTATTTTTGAAAGTATAAAACATTTAGATGAATACGGAAATGAATATTGGTATGCACGGGAATTACAAAAGGCATTGGATTATAAAGAATGGCGAAATTTTAAAGTAGTAATTGACAAAGCTATAACGTCTTGTGAAAATAGTAAATTTAATGTATTAGATCATTTTGTTGAAGTCAACAAAATGATAGAAATAGGAAAGAAAGCAAAAAGAAAAGTTTCTGAATATAAGCTTTCAAGATATGCATGTTATTTAATAATGCAAAATGCTGATCCGAGTAAAGAAGTTATTGCTTTAGGACAAACTTATTTTGCTATTCAAACAAGAAAACAGGAAATTACCGAACAAGAATATGAAGCATTATCAGATGATGGAAAAAGATTGTATCAAAGAAAGTTAACTAGACAAGGTAATTACACCCTCCAAAAAGTCGCTTTATCTGCTGGTGTTAAAAATATGGCAGAATTTCATAATGCAGGTTATAGAGGATTATATAATGGTGAAACAGCTGATGATATTTTTAAAAGAAAGAAATTACGTTATAGAGAAGATATATTAGATAATATGAATGAAGATGAACTAGTGGCTAATTTATTTAGAATAAATCAAACAAAACAGAGATTAATACGCGACAACGTAAAAGGAGAAGATAATGCCAATGCAGTTCATTACGAAGTTGGTAGAAAGGTGAGAAAAGCTATTCAAGATATTGGTGGAATGATGCCTGAAGAAATGCCAACCCCAAAGAAAAGTTTAAAAGAACTTGAAAGAGAAAAGAAAAAATTGGAAAATAAAGTATATGAAAAACTTGAAGAAATTAAATAATTTAAGAAACAATTTAAAATGAATGAAAATAAAATGAACATTAACTGATTGATACGAATTTATGGAAACACTTTAACAAGCCCTTATAAATAAAGAAAGTAGACAAAAAAGGACCAATTTATAGATATGATGTAGATATTGCTAAAAATTATTTAACGGAAAAAGAATTAAAAGATTTAAATAGAATTGTTACAATGTATTTAGATTATGCTGAATTGCAAGCAGAAAATCATAATGCAATGACTATGAATGATTGGATAGAAAAACTTAATGCTTTCTTACAATTTAATGGAAGGGAAATATTACATAACTCTGGAAAATCTTCTCATAAGGTTGCTCAAGAACTTGCATATAATGAATAATGATAAATTTAGGAAAAAACAAGACGTATTATTAATTTCGAATTTTGATAAATTCCTTGAAAATGATAAAATATTAAAGAAATTGGAAGTGATAAAAATGAATGAAAATAAAACCAATATCAACTGGTATCCTGGGCATATGGCTAAAACTAGAAGGAAAATAACGGCTGAATTGCAAAATATTGATATAGTATACGAAGTAATTGATGCAAGAATACCTTATTCGAGTAAAATTAAAGATATTGATAGTTTAATAAAAAATAAAAAGAGAATTTTAATTATGACTAAAAAGGATTTATGTGACTTAAAAGTAACCCAAAAATGGGTTGAATATTATGAAAAATTGGGTTATACTGTATTATTGGTAGATTTAAAGGAAGATAAAGACTATAAAAAAGTTATAACATCTACCTACGAAATTACTAAAGCTATTCAAGCCAAAAGATTAAGTAAAGGTTTAAAAGAAAAAACAATTCGGGCAGTTGTAATAGGTGTTCCTAATGTTGGGAAAAGTACATTAATCAATAAAATGACTGGTAAAAAAAGTGTGAGTGTAGAAAATAGACCGGGAGTAACTAAAGATTTAAACTATTTAAAAACTGATTTAGGAATTGTTCTTTTAGATACACCTGGTATTTTATGGCCTAAACTTGAAGAAGAGAAAGTAGCTCTTAATTTAGCTGCTACTGGTAGTATTAAAAAAGAAGTTTTAAATATTGATGAGATTTGTGTCTATATTTTAAATACTTTAACTAATTTGTATCCGCATCTATTAGAAGAAAGATATGGGGTAACTCAAAAAGAAGTATTAGAAATATATGCAGAAATAGCGAAAAAAATTGGGGCTTTTCAAAATAATGAAATAGATTATGAAAAGGTTAGTAATAGAGTATATAATGATTTAATAAGTGGTAATATTAGAAATATTACTTTAGATGTATTGTAGGTTTATATGAAGGATATTGATTTATTAAAGTATGAGAAAGAATTGTATAAAAAAGGTTTTAAGTTAATAGCAGGAGTTGATGAAGCTGGTCGGGGTCCTTTGGCTGGTCCCGTTGTTGCAGCAGCAGTTATACTTCCCCAAAATTATCATTTAGAGGGTTTAAATGATTCTAAACAATTAAGTGCTAAAAAAAGAGATAAATTTTATCAAATTATAATGCAAGAAGCTATAAGTGTTGGGGTAGGTATTGTTTCTAATACAGAAATAGATGAAATAAATATTTTAGAAGCTTCACGGAAAGCTATGCATATTGCTTTAGATAATTTAAAAATAAAACCAGAATATATTTTAACTGATGCTATGAAAATGGATCGAGATGTACCTGTAATGCCAATTATTCATGGTGATGCTTTAAGTTTGAATATTGCAGCCGCATCGGTTATTGCCAAAGTAACGCGTGATCGTATAATGCTTGAATTAGATCAAAAATATCCAATGTATGAATTTAAGAATCATAAGGGTTATCCAACCAAAAGACATATTGAGCTTATCAAAGAATATGGTATAATAGATTGTTATAGGAAAACTTTTCGTCCTATAAGTGAATTATTGAAAGGAAGTAGTAGTACAGATGGCAAACACAAAGAAGAAGCAAAACAATAAAAATTCAAAAAATAATAAAAATAGTAAGAAAAATAATTCAAAGAAAGTAACGAAAAATAATAATTTATCTTCTAAAAAAGTAAATACGAAAAAAGAGGCAAAGCCAGAAGAAAAAATTACTAAAGAAGTAAAAACAACTAAAAAATTAACAGAAGAAAAAGATGTAAAAAAAATAAGAGAACCAGAAAAAGAATTAACTGTTAAGGAAGTTCCTAAAAAGAATAGTTATTTTAAATTTTGGCAAAAAGATTCTTTTGTAATCAATACAATTTTAGTCACTTTGAGTTTATTTTTTATTGAGATGTTATTTAAAGTCGTTAATAAATTTGCTATTTTTAGTTTTGCAAGTTTACGTATTTTAATTAGTACTATAATAATATCGTTAATTATTAATGGCTTAGCTGTTTTAACAAAAAGAAAATGGTTACGTAATACAATTTTACTAGTTTTTATCTTTTTGTATACAATTTATACTTGGTGTCAATTAGGTTTTATTAATTATTTAGGAGTTTATATTTCTTTTCATACTTCCAGTCAATTTGGAGCAGTTAAAGATTATGTCTATGATTATTTTATGTCTTTTCGACCTATTTATCATATAATTTTTATTCCTTTTATTTTAATTTTGCTTTATTATCTTTTTATTAATAAAAAATGCACTTATTTACGTCCTAAAAAAGGTTTAAATATTTTATATTATTTGATTATTTTGCTATTATTTGGAGGTATTTATTATAGTAGTTTAGTTATACCTTTTATGCAAAATCCTTTACAAATTAAAAGTAATAAGAAATTATTTAATAATCCAGATGTTCCAACAGTAGCCGTTAATCAATTTGGTACGGTTGTCTTTGGTATATTAGATTTTAAGACCTTTGTCTTTCCTGTAGATATAACAAGTGAAATTGTTAAACCAAATAATGAACCTGAAAAAGTTGTGAGTAGAGAAGTAGATGAGTATTTAGATATTTTAGCAGCTAATGAAACTGATAAGAAATATCTTAGTTTAAATAATTATTTTTCAGCTCAAAAAGTAACTGATTATAATGATTATACAGGAATGTTTGAAGGTAAAAACGTCATTGTTATTTTGATGGAATCAGTAAACGAAGCTATTATTAATCCTGAATACTTTCCTAATTTCTATAAAATGTATAGTAAGGGGTGGCATTGGGAAAATAATTATTCCCCTAGAAATAGTTGTGCTACAGGCAATAATGAATTTAGTGCGATGAGTGGATTATTTTCTATTTATAATACTTGTACTTCTAATGTTTATAAAAATAATACTTATTTTGAAGCCATTTTTAATTTATTTAATAATAAAGGTTATAATACTTCAAGTATGCATGATTTTGTGGAGTGGTATTATAAAAGAAAAACTATTCATCCTAATATGGGTAGTGGTAAATACTATAATGCTAATAACTTAGATATTGAAACTACTTCAACATATGGTGAGTGGCCAAGTGATGAAGAATTTTTTGAAAAAGCCATGGATATATTATTAAGTGATGATAGTGGTAAACCATTTATGACTTGGCTTACAACTGTAACATCGCATCAACCTTATAGCATTTCTTCTACTTATGGGGACCTTTATCAAGATGAATTTAAGGAAAAAGGTTATTCAAGTACAGTTAGTAGATATTTATCTAAATTAAAAGTTTTAGATAATGCTTTTGGTATTATGTTAGATAAATTAGAAAAAGCTGGTAAATTAAATGATACCGTAATAGTGTTAACTGGTGATCATTATCCATATGCTTTAAGTAAAAAATATGTTTCGGAAATTGTTGATCATGATTTAAATGACTATGAGATTGAAAAAACTCCTTTTGTTATTTATAATCCAACTATGAAACCTCATACTTTTAGTGAATATTCTTCTTATATAAATTTAACGCCAACAGTTGCTAATCTTTTAAATTTAGATTTTGATCCACGTCTTTATGCAGGCACTGATTTGTTAAGTAAAGAATATGAATCACGAGTAGTATTTGCCGATGGCTCTTGGAAAAATGAAATTGCTTATTATAATGCTTCAACTAGTAATATTACTTACTATACTGATAAAACTTATACAACTGAAGAAATTCAAGAAATCAATAATATAATTTCTTTAAAAATTTCGATGAGTAGTACAGCAATTAAAAGTAATTATTTTAACTATTTAGAAAATAAAATTAATGAATTAAAAGCTAGTGCAACACCACCAGAAGAGTAATTATATATCTGTCCTTAAAGGGGCAGTTTTTTTGTTGAAAATAAAAAAAATTAATTGTAAATAGAATAATAAAATAGTATAATAGATTGCATGAAAAGAAATGAAGTAGATAGATCAAAACTTAGTCCAATGATGAAACAATATATGGAAATAAAAGATCAATATAAAGAAGAACTTTTATTTTTTCGTCTTGGTGATTTTTATGAATTATTTTTTGAAGATGGTATTATTGCTTCTCGGGAATTGGAATTAACTTTGACTGGTAAATCAGCTGGTTTAGATGAAAGAGTACCAATGTGTGGGGTTCCTTATCATGCTGTTAAAGCTTATTTGGAAAAATTAGTTAATAAAGGTTATCGGGTAGCTATTTGTGAACAATTAGAAGATCCTAAATCAACTAAAGAGACAGTAAAAAGGGGAGTTGTTGATGTTATTAGTAAAGGAACGGTTACTGATTTTGAACTATTAGATGAAAGAAATAATTCATATATTGCTAGTATTTTAGAATTTAGCGATATTTATATATTAACTTATGCTGATATTTCGACTGGTGAATTAAATAGTTTAACATTACCTAAAGATGCAGAAAAACTTTTAAGTGAAATATTAAGTTTAGGAATCAAAGAAGTTATTTTATTAGATAATTTAAATGTTGTTTTAGTCGATTTACTTAAAAATAAGCATGGTATCGATGTTAATTTTAGTAGTGAATATTATACTGATGAAATCCATTTCTTAGATAGTTTACCTGATGCAAGAATGAAAGCTGGAGTTAAGCACTTATTTTATTATTTAGTTGTTAAAGAATTAAAAAGTATTAGTCATTTTAATAATTGTAATATTATCTCTAAATTAGATTATTTAGAAATGGATATACATGCGGTTCGGAACTTAGAATTATTTGAAACTATTAGATTGAAAGAACGAACTTATTCATTAATTTGGCTTTTAGATAAATGTAAGACAGCGATGGGGTCACGAAAATTAAAAAGTTATTTAATGCATCCTTTAAAAGATATTAATGATTTAAATAAAAGATATGATTATATTGAAACTCTTAATAATAATTTTATTTTAAAAGATGAATTAAAAGATTTATTATATGAAATATATGATTTAGAAAGATTATGTGGAAAAGTTAATGCTGGTTCAGTAAATGGACGTGATTTATTGCAGTTTAAAGCTAGTTTAAAAGTGTTACCTCGTATTAAAGAAATTATTGAAAGTTTAGGTTTTTCAGATAATTTGGATACTCATCAAGATATTTATATGTTATTAGAAAGTGCTTTGTATGAAAATCCACCAATAAGTGTTAAAGAAGGTTATCTAATAAAAGATGGTTATAATAAAGAGTTAGATGAACTTAAAAGTATTAGAAGTGGGGGAAAGAATTTCTTAAGAGATTTTGAAAATAAAATCAAAGAAGAAACAGGTCTTAAAAATATTAAAGTAGGTTTTAATAAAGTTTTTGGTTATTTTATTGAAGTATCTAAAGCCCAAGCTAAAGAAATTCCAGCAAATTTAGGTTGGGAAAGAAGACAAACATTAACTAATTACGAAAGATTTATTTCTCCGGAATTAAAGGAAAAAGAAGCACTTATTTTAAATGCTGAAGAAAAAATTATTGATTTAGAATATAATTTATTTATTGAAATTCGCAATATTATTAAAAAAGAAATATTAAAAATTAAGAAAACTGCTGATATAATTAGTAATATAGATGCTTTATTATCTTTAGCTATATGTAGTGAGGAATTAAATTTAGTAAGACCAACTTTAAATAATGATAAAATTTTGGATATTGTAGATGGACGTCATCCTGTTGTAGAAATAGTTAATGGTGATACTTATGTCTTAAATGATTGTCATATGAATAATGATAGTTCAACACTTTTAATTACTGGTCCTAATATGAGTGGTAAATCTACTTATATGCGACAGATTGCTATTATTATAATTATGGCACAAATTGGTTCTTTTGTTCCTGCTAAAAAAGCTAATTTACCAATTATTGATAAAATTTTTACTCGTATTGGAGCCTCAGATGATTTAGTAAGTGGTGAATCGACTTTTATGATAGAGATGAAAGAAGCCCGTAATGCTTTAGTAAATGCAACTAGTCAAAGTTTAATTATATTTGATGAGTTAGGAAGAGGAACTGCTACTTATGATGGAATGAGTTTAGCTCAAGCAATACTAGAATATATTGCCGATAATATTAAAGCTTTAACTTTATTTTCGACTCACTATCATGAATTAACAAGTTTAGAAAAAAAATATAAAACGATAAAAAATATTCATGTAGCGGCGATTGAAGAAGAAGGTAAAATAACTTTTTTACATAAAGTTCAAAATGGAGCGGTCGATAAAAGTTATGGTATTCATGTAGCCAGGTTAGCTTTAATGCCTGAAAGTTTACTCACAAGAGCTGATGAAATTTTAAAAGAATATGAAAGTAATAGTAAGAAAAAAGAAAATGTCAATGATAAAGTTCAATTATCTTTTGATTTATTTCAAAGTGATGAGAGAAAGGTTGATGATTTAAAAGCTAAGTTAGAAAGTATTAATCCTTTAAATATGACTCCTATTGAAGCTTTAAATTATTTATATGAATTAAAAGAAAGTATTAAAAAATAATTAATGCTATTCTGTAGTGGTTTAAACCCAAAATAAAAATGTTTTTAATCAATTATTATTTACTTTTATAAAAAATTATAATATAATTATAGGGAAGTTTTAACTTAGATGGAAAAGTTTTCCGATTTTCATCTCAGTTTGAACCGATTAATAGAAAGGAAATATGATTATGGCTTTAAGTAAAGAAGCAAAAGCAAAAATTATTAAAGAATTTGCTAAGAATGAAAAAGACTGTGGTTCTGCAGAAGTTCAAATTGCAATATTAACTAATGAAATTAATACTTTAACTGAACATATGCAACAACATAAACATGATTATCATTCTAAAAGAGGCTTACTAATGAAAGTAGGAAGAAGAAAAAAATTACTTAACTACTTAAAAGAAACTGATGTAGTAAGCTACAGAAAAATAATTCAAAAATTAAATTTAAGAAAATAAGACAAAGGACACGTATTTTTAGTGTCTTTTTATTTTAGAAAGAAGGTATTTTATGAAGAGAGTGTTTGAATTAGATTTTTATGGAAGAAAATTAGTTGTGGAACATGGCGAATTAGCTAAACAAGCTCATGGTGCAGTTTTAGTAAGATTCAATGATACAGTAATTTTAAGTACTGCCGTTGTCTCAAAAAATGCTAATTTATTATCTGATTTTTTTCCTTTAATGGTTTTGTATAATGAAAAGCTATATTCTGTTGGCAAAATTCCGGGAGGATTTATTAAAAGAGAAGGACGACCAACTGATAATGCAACATTGGCGGCCAGAATGATTGATCGCCCAATGCGACCTTTGTTTCCTGATGATTTTCGTAATGAGGTTCAAATTGTCAATACTGTTTTAAGTGTTGATCAAGATAATTCACCAGAACTTACGGCTTTATTTGGTTCCAGTTTAGCAACTTGTATTAGTAAAATACCATTTAATGGCCCCGTAGCTGCTGTTAAAGTAGGACGAGTTAATGGAGAATTTATAATTGATCCAACCGTGGAAGAATTAGAAAATAGTGATATTGATTTAACTGTTGCCGGAACAATGGATGCCATTAATATGGTTGAAGCTGGTAGCAAAGAAGTATCAGAAGATGATATGTTAGAGGCTTTACTATTTGGTCATGAGGCAGTTAAAAAATTAGTAGCTTTTGAACAAGAAATTATTGCCGAGATTGGCGAAGAAAAAATGGATTATCCAAAACTAGAGATAACACCTGAATTAAGAGAAGAAATAAGAGAGTCTGTTGAAGAAGATTTAGATAAAGCGATGCGAATTAAAGATAAAGCTGAAATGTATGGAACCATTGATAAACTAAAAGAAGATTTAATTGAAAAGTATAAAGTAGCTAATGAAGAAATATTAAAAGCTGAGGAATTAAATGAATTATTAACGAAAGTAGCCTTAGTATTTGAAAGTGTCCAATATGATGTATTTAGAAGAATTGTAGTTGATGAACATATTAGAATTGATGGCCGGAAGATGGATGAAATAAGACCACTTAGTGCAGCGATTGATATTTTACCAAGAACACATGGTTCTGCATTATTTACAAGAGGGCAAACTCAAAGCTTATCTATCACTACTTTAGGAGCTTTAGGAGAATCCCAAATGCTTGATGGTCTTTCTATTGAGGAAGAAAAAAGATTTATGCTTCATTATAACTTTCCTCAATTTAGTGTTGGAGAAACCGGTCGTTATGGTTCACCAGGTCGAAGAGAAATTGGTCATGGTGCTTTAGGAGAAAGAGCTTTGTTACAAGTTATTCCTTCTGAAGAGGAATTTCCATATACAATTAGAGTAGTTTCAGAAATATTAGAAAGTAATGGTTCTTCTAGTCAAGCTAGTATTTGTGCTGGTTGTTTATCTTTAATGGCTGCCGGTGTACCAATCAAAGCTCCAGTCGCTGGTATTGCTATGGGTCTAATTACCAATAATGATAAATATACAATTTTAACCGATATTCAAGGAATGGAAGATCATTTAGGAGATATGGATTTTAAAGTAGCAGGAACTCGGCAAGGTATTTGTGCTTTACAAATGGATATTAAAATCGCTGGTATTAATAAAGATATTTTAAAAGAAGCTCTAGCCCAAGCGAAAAAAGCCCGGATGCAAATATTAGACTTATTTGAAACCGTTATTAAAGAACCACGGAAAGAATTATCTAAATATGCTCCCAAAATTGAAACATTTACTATTGATCCAGAAAAGATTAAAGATGTTATTGGTCGTGGCGGCGAAATGATTACAAAAATTATTTTAGATGCTAGTCATGTTAAATCAGTTAATGATAAAAATGCTGTTAAAGTGGATTTAGAAGATGATGGTCGCGTAATTATATATCATACTGATGAAGAAATCATCAAGAAAACCAGAGAAATGATTGAAAGCGTCGTAAGAGAAGTAGAAACAGGCAAAATTTATACAGGTAAAGTTGTTAAAGTAGAAGATTTTGGTTGTTTTGTAGAACTATGGCCTGGTTGTGAAGGAATGGTGCATGTATCGCAATTAGCTGAAAATCATGTAAATAAACCTAGTGATATCGTTAAAGTGGGTGATGAAATCATTGTTAAATCATTAGGATATGATAATCGGGGCCGTTTAAATTTATCACGTAAAGAAGCCTTACCTAAGTCTGCTAAGAGTAATGTTAAAGAAGAAAAATAAATATAATAAGAAGTAGAGGAGTAGAAAAATGTTATTAATTATTATTATTTTTGTTATTGTTATCTTATTTTCATCAATTAGACAAATTAATGAATATGAAAGAGGAGTTAAATTTCGTTATGGGAAATTCAGTAAAATAATGAATCCCGGTTGGAATCTTGTTTTACCAGTCATCGAATCATTTAAAAAAGTAGATATCAGGACTAAAGCCGTTGATGTGCCAGCTCAAGAAGCTATTACCAAAGATAATGTTTCAGTTCAAATTAATGCAGTTATTTATTATAAAATCTTTGATGCATCTAAGGCTGTATTAGCTGTAGAAAATTTCTATTATGCAGTTGGTCAACTTGCCCAAACTACAATGCGTAATGTTGTTGGTTCAGTTTCTTTAGATGAGTTGTTAGCTGAAAGAGACAAAATTAGTACCGAAATTTGTAAAATAATTGATGATGCAACCGATCCATGGGGAATTAAAGTTGAAAATGTGGAACTTAAAGATGTTTCCTTACCAGAAGATATGAAAAGAGTTTTAGCTATAGCAGCTGAGGCTGAAAGAGAAAAATTAGCAGTGGTCACCAAAGCTAAAGGGGAAGTAGAAGCTTCAAATAATTTAGCTAAAGCCGCTGAAATAATGGCTCAAACTCCAGGTGCGATGCATTTAAGAACTTTATCTACTTTGAGTGATATAAGTGGTGATAAAGCTAATACAGTAGTATTTTGTCTACCAATTGAAGTATTAGAAGCTTTTAAAAAATTAGGTGATAAAAAGTAGCAATACTTTTTTTCTTATGGTAAAATAATTTTATGAAAAAAAAGAAATTAAAAATATTGTATGAAGATCATGATTTAATTGTTGTTTTAAAAGAGGCAGGAATTTTAACCATAAGTGATGGAATCCATGATAATACTTTATATCACAGTGTTAGTGATTATGTAAAAAAACAAAATAAAAATAATAAAATATTTGTTGTTCATCGTTTAGATAAAGATACTTCCGGTTTAATAATTTTTGCGAAAAACATGGTGGCTAAAAATAAATTACAAGCTAATTGGCTGGACGTTGAAAGAGGCTATTTAGCTATAGTTAATGGTCAAATTAAGAAAGAAAAAGCCACTTTAATATCTTATTTAAAAGAAAGTAAAACTCATTTAGTTTATAGTGTTAAACACGGTGGTGAAAAAGCCATTACCGAGTATGAGACAATAAAAAGCAATAAATTATATAGTTTATTAAAAATTAACATTAAAACTGGTAAAAAGAATCAAATAAGAGTCCAACTTAATGATCTTGGCTATCCTTTGGTTGGTGATAAAAAATATGGCAAAATAAAAAATAAATCCGTAAATAGATTATGTTTACATGCTTATTATTTAAAGTTTAAACAACCACTCACAAATGCTGAAATTATTTTAAGAAGTGAATATCCGAAAGAATTTAAGCAATTTTTTGTAGTAGAAGAAAAGGACTTAATTTAAGCCCTTTTTAATATTCCATAATATATAAATCATAATATTCTTCATAAGTAAGACCAGAATCATGTACTTTAGTAGCTAAATCAATTCCTAAATAACGTATATGCCAAGGTTCTTCCATATAACCAGTTATTGGTTCATTATCTTTAGTATATCTTAAGATAAATCCATATTTATAAGAATTATTTAAAACCCATTCATAGTCTTTATCTGAAAGTCTGGCCGCTGAATAATTAGGATCATTTAAGTCAACAGCTAAACCTAATTGATGTTCCGATGAACCAGGTCGAGCCGAATAAGTATCAGCTTTTTCTTTCCCATCTTCAGCAACATAATTGGTATACAAAGTATTTTGGAAAGAATAAGAACGATAAGCAGTAGTACTTTGTAAAGTTATACCATCTTTTTTAGCTGCTTCAATGAATAACTTATAAGCATCCGCAGCCACCCCAATTAGTTTAGCATTATTCGTACTATCAAATAAAACTTTCATATCACTTGGGACATAATCTTTACTAACATGATGATATTTATTGACGATAATAGTTAAATCATTACCTGGATTAATTTCTTCACTATCGGTATAGAAAGGCTTATCTAAATTGATATTAACATAGGTTACAGTAGTTTGTAAATCTTTTTGTTCTTTTTGTAAATAAGCTTTATATCTCTCTAAGTTTAAAATATTAAAATTTTTAATTCCAATATATTTAGCAAAATCAGTTTGTTTTGGTAGTGTTAACATTTTAGTTTGATTTTTACTACTTAATTTAAATATATTATTAATATCTTGGGCTTTATAACCAATTTCTAAGTATTTATTGATTTTAGTAATAAATTCTGAATCATTATTAAAGGTAATGTTTAAATATTCATCTAAATAAGCAATATTGAAAGCATCATTTTTTAATACTTCATCTAAAGTTTGCGAATAGTCTTCTTTATAAACTTCCTGTATTTTTTCTTTTTTAATAATTTCTCTTGCTATCTCACTATATTCTTTTTCCGATCCTTTATTTCTAAATAATACTAAAGCTCCCAATAAAATGATAATAATTATAATTAATATTAAAAATTGTTTTTTAATTCTTCTTCTTTTCCTTTTCATATTTTACTTCCTTATTTATATTATAACACTTATTGCGAAAAAAATATTATCTTTTCTCACTTGTTGACAAATAAAAAAACTAGCCTTTTAATAAGACTAGTTAATTTAATTATTTCTCAATAACTTCCTCTTCTTTAGAGGTTATTGTTTTAGTTCTTGTTTCACCAGTTCTATCCCAACCAGGAAGACTAGTTTCTGTACTCCATTTATAACGATATTTAGTTACTTGTTTAGTTCCTTTAGTTGGTGATGTACTTGTTGTTTCACCTTTAGTACATACTGAGCTTGGTCCAATACCAATTTTTGTATAACCAGCTTCACATGTATAAGTAGTACTCTTAATAGCATTTCTTGTTTCGGTTTCATTAACTAAGCATTTTGTACCACTTAATGTACCAGTTTGACAAGTATAATCGACTGTTTCAGTAGCTTTAACAGTATCACTTATAGTTTTATAACATACAGTACCATCTAGAGTATAACCATTTTTACAATAGTAATCTTTCCGCGCATTAGGTACTTCCGTAACTGTATCAGTAATTTGACATTGATTTCCTACTTTAACTCCATTTCGACAACTTGTATCAGGAGAAGCAGTTACAGTATTAGTAACTTGGCATCTACCACCAACTTGAACACCAACTAAGCATCTTGTTTCTAAACTAGCTGTTTCTGTTTTAGTGATTTGACAAACTCCATTTACTAAAGTACCGGTTGTACATTTAGCTGTTGCATTTACGGTATCGGTTGTTGTTTTACCAGGACATTTACCATCACTAGTTGGATTAGCTCCATTACTGCAAGTATAAACTTTAGTAGCAGGTGTATAAGTATAACTTGAACGACTACATTCATATTTATAATAAGTTTTCGTACAATTTTTATTACCATTATCACATGGTGAAGTATAAGTACCTACTTGTGTACAACCATTATAAGTCTTACCATAATTTCGCTCATAACTTTCATAATATGGTGTAGATGTAGTAGTACGACATTGAGTACCCTCTAAAGTACCTTTACTACATTTATAAGAAACATTTGCATTAGTAGAAGCACCAGTAGTAGTTTTAGTACATTTTGAACCACTTAGAGTATAACCAGATGGACAAGAGTATGTTGGATTAGCAGTTGTTGTTGTTTCTCTTACACATCTTGAACCACTTAGAGTATAACCAGATGGACAACTTGTATATAAATCATAATATTCAGTAGTAGTTTTAGTACAAATACCACCACTATAAGTATAACCACTAGGACAACCAGTTGTAGGTTCGATATAAGAAGTAACTGTTTTCGTACATTTTGTATTAGCTCCTGAACCAGTTTTTGTATAACCAGCAGGACAACTGTAAATAGTATCGTAAGATGCAGCTAAAGTTTCTTCTGTAGTTTTCATACATTTTGTATCATTGCCACTACCAGTCTTTATATAACCACTAGGACAAGTATAAATTACATTTTTAGTCGCATCAACACTACCAGCTTCGGTTTTTACACATTTCATAGATGAACCACTGCCAGCTTCTGTATAACCACTAGGACAAACATAACTTACATTTTTCTTAGTTGGAGTAGTAGTACTATTAGTTTTTAAACAAGTTGTATTAGCCCCACTACCAGTTTTTGTATAACCAGATGGACAACTATAAATTGTTTCATTAATTGTATATGGTTGACGATATTGATATTCTACAATATTATCGTATTTATCACTATCTTTACCAGTATTATCTTCAATTTCAATAGTACAATTACCACTGAAACATAATTGATTACAACCAAGTTCTTCTGTAGTTTTAGCAACTTCCCGACCACAAACTAAAGTTACAGTCATATGATATTTGCCATCAAGATTAGTTACTGTAACATAACTAGCTTCTTGATCACAAGTTTCATTATTTTGATAACCAAAAGGTAATATTAAACCTTTTTGAATTAATTCTCTTAAAGTATATTTAATAGTAGCTCCATTAGCTGGAAGTTCACTTATTAAGAAATATTCTTTAGCAGTATCATGGAAATAACGATAATCATCGATAAAAACATTTGAGTAAACATCAGGATTAGTTATTCCTCCATTATTAGTATTATTGTTATTATCAGTACTAACATTAATATTACCATTATTATTAGGAGTATTATTATTTACCGCATTACTATTGTTTCTAGTAAATAACCAAATAATTAAGAAAATAACAAGTGCCCCTATAACAATTAGTAAACCTTTTTTAAATACATTATTCCAATTAATACTTTTTCTTTCTTCTTCAGTATACATTTTAATCCCCCTTTTCTAAATTTCTTTGGGGACCGCAAAGGTATGAAAATTGTGGATCTTCTTCAGCTGATAACATTACACCTTCTAAATCCCACCATCTTGTAAATCTTTCATCTTCAAAATCGTATGGACAGTATGTTGAATATAATGGTGTAACAAAGGAGTTTTTAGCTATCCACCAATCATAAAGATTAGTCACAGTAGCAGCTTCATTAAATTCTTCATCATCCGTAAATGGTATTGATTCGGAATGATTATTATTAAATAAATTATAAGTAAAGATGCTTAAGAAAGTAAACATTTTATTACGAGCTTCTTCACTGTTAGTTCTAATAGCTTCTTCTGCTAGAGTAGAGTAAGTAGTTAAGAAACGATGAAGATCAGTTCCTTCTTTAGCAAATAATGGCATAGTAGTAACTTTGACTAAGTCTTGTTCTGTAACAGTACCATATAATGAATTATTTAAAACACTATTAAATGAATTATTAAGTGAATTAGCAACATCATTATTACCAACTGTCATTAATTCTTGACTATCAATAGCTTCTACAACTTCTACAGTATCAGCAATTGTTGCCTCATCAAAGAAATTTAAATTATTAATTTCATAAGAACGATTAACATAATCGACAATATTTTCACTTGGATGATTATATTTATTTCTGGCATCTTCATAATCTTTTAAGTAATCAAATTTAAATTCTTTAACAGTTACATAATTTTCAATTTCTGGTAAATATGGTGCCTTTAAGATAGTAGCAATTGTATCTTGATCAAAGTTTAATAACATCATAATACTTGCATATTCTGTATAACCTTTATTAATTAAAGCTTCTAATTGTTCTCTACTAACAGTACCATAAACTGTCTCAACTAAATTTGGATCTTGTTGGTCTAAATCTTCATAACCTAAATCGTTGTCATTATCATTATTATTATCTCTATCGATTAATTTTGAAATACCATAACTAGCAGCGGCAATAACAGCAACAGCAGCAATACCTATAGCTGTATTACGAAGAGCTTTTGTATGTTTTTTACAGAAAGTTTTAATTTTTGTAAATACACTTACCTTTTCTTTTTCTTCTTCTTCCTCTTCATATTCTAGTTCTTCGTCTTCAGTAAACGGATCATCATGTTTTTCATTTTCTTCATCTTCTGGTTGTTTTTTAATTTTTTTCTTCGGATTAGATTTTTCTAAAGCTGCAATTTCTTCATTTAATTGATCAATTTCTTCAACTAAGTCATCCTCTTTATCACTTAAAATAGTATTATATTTTTCGACGATTGGTTTTCTTTCTTCTTCTTTAATACCTAAAGAAAGTAGTGTATCTAAATCTTCTTTAATAGATTCTTGTGTAGCAAAATTGTTAATTTTTTCTAAATCTTCTTTACGACTTTCTAATTCAAATTTAATATTAGCAATTTCTTCTTCCGTATATTTATTGAATCTATTTCTTTTAGCCATTTTATATTCTGTTTCTAATTCTTTGATGTCTTCTGCTATTTTAGCTTTTAATGTGCTTAAGTCTTTAGTCTCATCATCTTCCCAATCAACTAAACTAAGTAATTCCTCTAAGTCACCATTTAATAATAATTGATAATTGTTAATTAAATAGTTATAAGCATTTTCTCTGGCTTCAAAATCTAGTTCCGTATTTCCCAAAACCTTTAAAGCATTTAAAGCTTCCTCATTATCTTTTAATTCTTGAATTCTTTGTAATAAGATTTCATATTTTTTGATAATGGTAACTAAATACTTGTTCCGTTTAGCTTCTTTACGAGTTAAAGCCTCGCCTTCATTGATTTTGTCTAATAAGGCTTGTCTTTCATCTTTAGCTTCGGTGATGGCATTGAAAATATCGTTTTGTAATTCTTCAATTTCATTCATATTCATATCCAATTCCCCCTCAATAGGTTCATAAAGCTTATTGCCTTATAAATACCCCTTTTCTGAATATGGCGTCTATTTTAGCACTATTTTGTTCGCTTGTCAAGCTATATTACATTTGCCTTACACAATTTTGCTTATTGTTCTATTTTTGTTGGCATTTTTTAACGCTTTTGGTTTTACATGTAAAATAAAAAGCAGTAGAATTAACTACTACTTGACAATTATTTTTGCAAAGGTTTAGTACTATTTTCAAATCTAAAGTTATCATTAGAATTAGTAACTAAGTCATAGATAAGAGCTGCTGTTAACTCATATTTATAAGTTAAAGAATTTTTAAAGGGAGTAAGTGGCAAAGGAATTAACTTTTTAATATTATTAAGATATTCTTGACCTTTTTGATTAAAACCCAAAACTTTTAAATATTCTAATTTGATATTTTGATGATCTTCTTTTGTAAAACCAACTAAAATATGGATTAACATTCTTCTTATTTTATTATAAGTATATCTTTTAGACTTAATATTTGCTATAAATTCTGATAAATTATTAGAATTAGCAATAACTTTTTTTAAACGATTATTGATTCCTTCATCGACATCTAAGTATCTACTTAAATCATGTTCAGTAATTATTTTAGCTTTTAAATAAGGGAAGAGTACTTCTAAAGAAATGTTTTTAAGATAAGCACTATTCGGTACATATTTAGTTATATCTTCCTGATTTTGCATTTTATGACGAATATTAGAAGCACTAATAATAGGTTCATTAGAAGTTATATCTAAATAATCATTTGTTCTTTTAATTACTAGAGGTTTTAAATGATAATTATTTTTTTTAATAGCTTTAAGATAAGATATACCTAGTAAATCATTAGGTTTCAAAGTAATGTTAATATTAAGAGCTTTAGCTAGAGCCGTAGGGTAATTAAGACCAGCATCTAAATATTTTTTAACATTTTCATTATAAGTTAAATTTTCTTTAATAGTATAATCAACAATATTATTTAAAATTGTTAATTCATTTAATTCACTACCAAAAACTACATATTCACAATGTAAATATTCTAAGATAGTAATACTTATTTGGGCAAAAGTATCGGCACTTTGGGTTCCAAAAACAAATGGTAGTTCTAAAATTAAATCAATGCCATAATCTAGTGCTAATTTGGTTTTATCTTTTTTAGAAATAATTGATATTTCGCCCCGTTCTAAAAAATAACCATTTAAAACTAAAATGATTAATGAATCAGGAAACATTTCTTTAATTTTTTGTAAATGATATAAATGACCATTATGAAATGGATTATACTCACAAATAATACCAATAATATGCATAAAAATCACTACGAATAATATAACAAATTTACTTGTTAATTGTCAAATAAAGAATTATTTTATATAATTAAGGCAGTGGTGATTATATGATTTTGTGTATAGTAGGACCAACTGGGGTCGGAAAAACGAAACTTAGTATAATGCTTGCTAAAAAATATCAAGCTCTAATCATTAATGCTGATGCTTGTCAAATATATAAAGAATTAAATATTGGAACCGCTAAAATTAATGAAGAAGAAAAAGAAGGCATTGAACATTTTTTATTAGATATTAAGAAACCTAATGAAGACTATAGTGTCTTTGATTATCAAAAAGATGCGCGTTATTTATTAAATAAATATAAAGATCGCAACATTGTTATCGTCGGGGGAACTGGTCTTTATGTCACCGCCGCTCTTTATGATTATAAATTTAGTAAATTAAAAGATATTGACTATAGTAATTATAGTAATGAAGAACTTTATAAAATGTGTCAAGATATTAATCCTAGGCATAATTTAGATATTCATAATCGAAGAAGATTAGAAAATTATTTACGAAGAGAAGAAACCGATATTCCCGAACCTAAATTATTATATGATGTTAAATTTATTGGCCTTACAACTGATCGTCCAACTTTGTATCAAAAAATAGACGCAAGAGTTGAGAAAATGTTTCAAGATGGTTTAGTTAAAGAAGTAACCGATTTATTAAATAAATATGGCGAAGTTCCCATTTTAAAAAGAGCTATCGGTTATAAAGAAATAATTAAATCTTTAAAGGGCGAAATTACTTTAGAAGAAGCTAAAGAATTAATTAAAAAAAATTCTCGCCATTATGCCAAAAGACAATATACTTGGTTTAATAATAAAATGGCCGTTACTTGGTTTTCAACTGATTACCAAGATTTTACCAAAACTTATGAACAAGTAGTAGCTTATTGCAAAAAAGATAACCAATAAATTAGTTATCTTCTGGAATAGTATTAAATTCTTGATAAATAGCAGCATCAAAGTTATGTTCTTCAACATTAACACTTCCTTGATCAGCTTTTCTTAATTCTTCAGTTGAAACTAAGAAATATTTATGATATAAGTAATCTTTTCCATCGCTACTAACTGGATCATCCCAAGTTAAATCTAAATGTTTCCACTCATCACCAATTTTAACGGCATTCCAAACATGCCCATTTGATTCATAACTAATCTCATCTTTAGTAGTAGCAATTTTATAATTTTCATAATTAAGTTTTGATAAAATAATTGCCATTAAATCAGCATAACCATTACAAGTAGCATAACCTTCTAAAGCTGGTCCATAAGCATTATAAGATTTATAAGGACTTGTATTATTATCATTTCTTTCAATATCATATTTAGTATTATTGATAATGTAATCATGAATCTTTTTTAAATTTTCATAGTCATCAGCATCTTGTTTATAAAATTTATTAATCGTCTCATCGACATACTTATTAATCGCATTTATTTCTTCTTCATTATAAAGATAAACAACTCTTATAGTAATCTCGCCTGATTCGGTAATCGAGGTTTTAAGCGAATCAAAACTATTATAAGGATGTACAAAATTATTAAGATGAGTTAAAATTAACTCATTTTTTGTAATTTGCGAAATATCTTCCGTACATTCTGTATATTCTTTAGGACAATAAAAAGTAAATTCTTGCCAACCTTGATTAATAACTCCATAAATAATTTCTAATAAATCATTATAAGAGTAGGGAATATAATCTTTACTATTTTTAATATAAGAAAAATCATAATCTTTAGTATAAGCATTACCTTTAGCAATAGTTAAAACTTGATTACTTGATACAATTTTAGCTAAAAAACTAGAAATAGTATCAATATTTAAAAGAATTATTAATATTAATCCATAACAAATTAAAGGTATTATAAATTTTCGCATAAAACCATCCATTCAACTATATAATTGTACTAAATTTCCCCTTAAAAGTCTATGCCATAAAAAAAGAAAGTAGTAAACTACTTCATATTTTTAATTTTAGTATTTAGTCTTTGTTTTTCACGATTAACTTTATTTTCTTTAATTAAACCTTTTTGATATGCTTTATCGATGTTCTTTTGGAAATCTTTAAATACTTTAGTTGCTTCGGCTTGATTACCATTAGCAATTTCTTTTTCACAAGCTTTAATTAAATTTTTAACTCTTTGTTTTAGTTCATGATTTTCATCTGTTTTTTTAGCAATAACTTTAACAGCTTTTTTAGAACTTTTGATATTTGGCATAAATTCCCTCCTTAAAAAATTCATATTAATTTTATCAAAAAATATGCATAAGTGCAAGTAAATTATGTAAAATAAAATATTTCTTTAAAAAATAGTGTTTATAGACATGATTAGACATAAATTTCACATATAATTTTTTATAATATAGATGGTGATGATATGAAAAGATTTAAAGCCCGTAAAAAAATGCATAGTAGTATTATTTATTTAGGTCTCTTTTTAGTAGCAGTAGCATTATCAATTAGATATTTATATTTGCACAATCAAATTAATGATAATACTATAGTCAGTAGATTAGTAAATGATAATCTAGGTATTTATAAGAAAAATTTTACGGATATTGACTTTTTATTAAAGTATGCTTTAAATTTAGATTTACAAAAAGAAGAAAAGTTAGAAATACCCGCTATGAAAGAAGAAAATACGCAAAAAGAAGAAGAGATCCCAAGCGAAGAAACTCCAGAAGAAGTCCAAGTACCTTTAGTTTATATTTATAATTCTCATCAAGAAGAAAAATATCAAAATAAAAAAACAGAACCCTATAATATTGATATGACCGTTTATACCGCTAGTCAAATGTTAAAAGAATATTTAGAAGATTTAGGTATAATGACCATTGTTGAAGATAATAATGTTGCAAATAGGCTCAAAGAACTTAATTTAAAATATGGTAGCAGTTATAAAGTTTCTCGTGAATTTATGGAAAATGCTTCTCAAAATAATCCTACTTTAAAATATTTTATTGATTTACATCGCGATTCTTCTAAATATGAAAATACTACCAGTACTATTGATGGTATTGTTTATGCCAAAGTATTATTTGTAGTTGGTCTAGATAATCCCAATTATGAACCTAATTTAGCTTTAGTTACTAGATTAAGAGGTAAAATTGAAGCATATAATCCCACTTTAATGCGGGGAATAATGAAGAAAAGTGGTAAAGGGGTTAATGGCGTTTATAATCAAGACTTTAGTCCTAATACGATGCTTATTGAAGTTGGTGGTCAATATAATTATATAGATGAAGTAAATAATACCTTAAAAGTTTTAGCCCCCTTAATTAAAGAGTTAATCGAGGAAGACATGAAATGAGTAAAAAGAAGAAAACCAATCCCTTTTTAAGAATATTAGAAGGTTTATTTATTGTTTTTTTAGTGGTTTTTATTGCTAGTAAAAGTGGTTATTATGAAGCTAATATTCATAAAGAAGTCGAAATGACAGAAGCAAAAATTAAAGAATTTGAAGAATTAATTGCCAGTGGTGAAGAAATTGATTTAGATAGCTTTTTAAATAACAAACGTGTAGATTATAGCAATAGCATATCGCATTTAGGAGATAAGTTAACCATTGGTTTAGAAGAATTTGCCCAAAAAAGTATGGATATTATGAAAGATATTGTCAGGACTCTCTTTTAAAGTTTTAAAAAATATTGTATAATAAGGAAGAAAGTATGGTGGAAATAATGAAGGTATTATGTATAGGAAGTAGCCTTTTAGAAATTACGTGTTCAATTAATGCTCCGATTAAAGAAAATAGTTTAATGCGCCTTACAGATAAAACTGAAGTAGGCGGTGGGCACGCTGGCAATATTGCTTATTTACTTGGTAAGTGGGGAGTCGAAACTTATATTGCAAGTATGATGGGAGCTGATGATACAGCTAATAAAATTAAAAGAGAATTTGAAGCAATTGGGGTTAAAACAGATTGCATTGAGACTAGTTTTGATAAACCAACTAGTCAAGCCATTGTTTTGGTTAATGCTACTACTAAAGATAAAACGATTTTAGAAATATCGAGTAATGCATTTTTAAAGAAATATGCCTTTGGGATGGATCCTGATATCATTGTCTCTGATGGCACTGATTATAATGCATCGGTTGCAGCTTTTGATAAGTATCCAAAAGTAATGAGTGTTTTATCGGTAACTAATCCTACCCAAGAATCCTTGGATTTGTGTAAATATGTTAATCATATTATTTTCAATAAATTATCTGCCGAGAAAATATCTGGTTTAGTAATCGATTATAGTAATGGTAATAGTTTAGTAAATGTTTATAATAAATTAAAGCAAAGATTTAGTAAATCTGAGATAATTATTACTTTAGGAGAACGAGGATCACTTTATGCAGTTAATAATGAAGTAAAAATTATGCCAACGATGATAGCAGAAATTATGGATACTAATGGTGCTGGTGATGCTTATGTTGGGGCTTATGTTTATGGAATGGGAAGAGGCTTTGGAACTGAAAAAACGGTCGCTTATGCAACAATTGCTGGTTCTTTAAGTACCACGAAAATGACTTCTCGTAATTCTTTACCAGCTTTAAATGATGTTTCGACAACTTACGAAAAGAAATTTGGTACGCTAAATGTTAATACTAATACCAATAATGGCAGTAATAATATTAATAATAGCAATAGTAATGTTCCTTTGAACAATGCTCCTGCAAATAATCAAAACGCGAATAATCAAAATGTGGTTAATAATAATACTGCACCAGCTAATAATAATCCAAGTCCAGCAGTCAATCCTTCTGCCAATCAAGCTAACCAAGGGCAAGTAATGGGTAATGGTAACTAGTAAAACCCCACGTCTTGATTTACATGGTGAAGAAGTTGCTATGGTTTATTCCTTAGTGACCGAATTTATAAAAGATAATTATCAAATGGGTCAAACAGAAATTATTGTTATTCATGGTAAGAGTACGAATATTCTAACTAAAGAAGTGCATGCTGTATTAAAAGAAAATAAGCTAGTTAAGAAATTTACTTTAAATAACTGGAACTTAGGCGAAACAATTATTTACCTCAAGTAAATTGTCATTTTAATTGACGTCTATAAAACATAAAAAATCAAGTATAAATGCCAATTGTTTGTATTTTTTAGACAAATAGTTGACATTTTTTTGAATTTGTGCTATACTTATCATGTATTTAGGGGGAATGGTTGATGAAAGGATACGTTTTAGATTATATTAATGAAAACGAATTTAAGAAGTTAGAAAGAGCTCTAAAAAAATATAATATGTTAGCTTTTAAAAAGTTAAACTTTGATTATTATCCAGCTTTAAGAAATGGAAAATTTTTAGGGGAAAAGGTTGCTAGTGATAAAAAGAATGGTACCGAACGTTATGAACTTCGTTTACCAAGTGATAAAATGTTTGCTCAAATTCATGGTGAAGTTAAATTAATTTATACTGTTCATACTAAAGAAATGGTTGTTATGCTTGAAGAAATAACTCCATCTAAGATTTTACTTGAAGGTCATATGTCTGAACTTACTACTTATAAAGGTATTATGATTTCTAAAGCCAATGCTTCTAAAGATATGTTTAAAATTGATTTACTTAATATGTTACAAGATAAACATTAAAATGATAAAAAATAGGTATTAGTTTTATTAAACTGATACTTTTTTTAATGTTAATGCTTGAAGTTTAAAATTAGTTATAGTATAATTAAAAGGCAAGTGGACCTCTAGCTCAGTTGGTTAGAGCATCCGGCTCATAACCGGGCGGTCGTAGGTTCGAGTCCTACGAGGTCCACCATTTATATGCACCTGTGGCGGAACTGGTAGACGCGCTAGACTTAGGATCTAGTGGATTAATCCGTGGGGGTTCAAGTCCCTTCAGGTGCACCACAATGTATTTATCTGAACTTATTAAGTTTGGTCTAATAAATACCCTTATCTCAATGTAAAGAGGTAAGGATATTTTTATTTACACGTATAATCACTTAAATTCTTTTTTTTAAAATCTTTAATTGCCATATTAAGAGAGTATAAATCACTATCAAAATCTTCACCAAATTCATTTTTTAAAGCTACAACATCTAAATCTTTGTAGTCAATTGTCATTACATATCTAACTTCATGTTCACTATATTTATCATATTTTAAATTAAATCCATTTACTTTATTTAAATTATCACTAAATGTTTCGCCAAAAGAAATTGTAAAATCTAATAAATCAGGATCAGTAGCAGTTATATTCGTATGTTCTACTTTTGTAACAATGTTATTTTCATAGTTAACAATCATCGTATCTTTTACTTCATAACCATCCTCATTAGTAAATTGCCGTGTGCAATTTAAAGTCCCTGATTTAGAACAACCACTTAATAATAATAATATAATACTCAAAACTAATAATGTTTTTGCCATTTTTTCACTTCTTTCTATTTCTACTATAAGTATATCAAAATAAAGATAAAAATCCCAACTTTTTGTCAAATTTTTGCAAATTAATTGCTTTTTTTCTCATACTGATTATATAATATTTTTTAGTAAGGATAAGTTTTGGTATGCGTGAATTAAAAATTATTATGTTAAAAAAGTATTGTCTTTTGCAATTAAAATATGATTTTATGGGTTTCCCTTTTAATGATTCTTCGGAACTTTCTTTTCATCATCTAATAATTCCTCGTTCAATTAGTGAAGAAGTAGGTTTTGCTGATGGTAATTTTTTCTGGAACGGTGTTTTACTGAAAAGAAGGACTAGTCATGATTATTTGCATACAATTGAAAGATATAATCAAGAAATGTTTTTTGATATCACTAGTGAAATGTTAGATGAAGTTATTAAAGGTTCCATTGATTTAGTAAATATTCAAAGAATAAATTTTATCTTATTAGCTTTTGAAAAAGAATTTGGTAACAAATTAACGCGCAATAAACAACCAATAGTAAGAAAAGAATACTTAGAACGAATTAGATAAAAAAAGAAGTTAATAACCCATAACTCCTTCTAAAGATTCGTCATTTTTGATAAAATCAGCAACTTTAATAATTGTATAATCAGTTTTAGTATTTCTAATAACAACTTCTTTAATCCCGGCATTAATAATCATTCTTTTGCATAGAGCACAAGGACGAGCATTTTCCACATAAGTATGATCTCCATAATTGATACCTACTAAAAAGAGAGTAGAATCAATCATATCTCTTCGGGAAGCAGAAATAATGGCATTTTGTTCAGCATGGACACTGCGACATAATTCATAACGTTCTCCCCGCGGAATGTGCAATTTTTCCCTGGTGCAATATTTTAAATCACAACAATTTTTTCGCCCTCGTGGTGCTCCGACATAACCAGTTGCAATAATTTCATCATTTTTAACAATAACCGCCCCAAAATTTCTTCTTAAACAAGTTCCTCTTTCAGAAACACTTTCTGCAATATCTAAATAATAATTATTTTTATCTATTCTCATAAACTACCTCTAATAAAATTATAAGAAAAATCTCTTAATTTGTAAATGAATTTTCAAAAAATTACCATAATAATAAAGATAATTATGAAAGATAAGAGTTTTTATTTAAAAATTATAATTGTAGTATTAGCGGTCTTAAATGGCGTAACTTTTAGTGTGTTTTACAATAAACAGCCCTTAGAAGTCCCAAACGATTATTGTTATTATGAAGATGATCAAAATTATATTTTAATAGAAAAAAATACACCTTTAGAGCAATATGCTTCTTACTTATATAAAAATAATGAAGATGATTATATAAGTAAAATATATGAAGTTGGCACTAATAAAGAAATATTGATTCCTGATTTAATCAAAGAAGAACGATTAGCAGAATATAATACTAAAATTACTGAATTACTTTATAAAAAGTATCCTAAATATATAGCCCAAGAATTAAATTTAGAAACAGTAAAAAAATCTTACTTATTAAGAAATAATGAATTAGTTATTTATTTTAATGATTATAATATAGAACCTCCCGTTAAAGAAACTTTATATTTAACTGTTAATTATAACGAAATAAAAGATTATTTAAATTTTACTGTTTCTTTAGATGCTACTTCTAAAATTGAAGATGGCTATAACTATACTAATGCTAAAAAAAGTGTTGCGATTACCTTTGATGATAGTCCTAATAAGAATAAGACTAATAAAATATTAGAATATTTAAGTGATAATAAAAGTCATGCCACTTTCTTTGTTTTAGGTGAAAAAGCTATTGCCAATAAAGATTTACTAATTAATATTAAAAATATGGGTAATGAAATAGGTAGTCATACTTATAAACATGAAAATATGAAATATATGAGTGATGAAGAAATAATTGCAGATTATGAAAAAATGAATACTATTTATAAAAATATTTTTAAAGAAGATTTAAAATATATAAGACCACCTTATGGTAGTATTAAAAAGAGTCAATTAAGTTTAATCCCTGTTTCTTTTATTCATTGGGATCTTGATACTAATGACTGGCGTTATAAAGATAGCGATTATTTGGTCAATTATGTTGTAGATAATATTAAAGATGGCGATATTATTTTATTTCATGATTCTTATGATACTACTGTCGCAGCTATTAAGAAATTATTACCAATTCTCTATAGTGAAGGCTATCAAGTTATGAGTATAAGAGAATTAGCTCAATTAAAAGGTATCACTTTAGAAAATAATCAAATTTATTATAAATTAGCTTAGAAAATTGCTAAATCGACATCACCAGCATTATCATCAAGCTCTGTATATAAAGAAAGGGCTCCTCCAACTAAAAAGACTAGAGTAGTAATTAAACGTTCTAAAGCCACTTTTTGCCTTCGTGGGGAATTATTACTATTAATATGGACATCTTCTAAAGCTATAACAAAATAATAAAAATATATAATAAAAGCAATAATTAAAAGTGTAATATTAATGTTACGTCCTTTTTGCCGATCTTGTTTATTTTTAGTAAAGATATATTTTTCTTCAAAAGCATTGGCAATTAAAGCAAATAAGACAATAAAAAAATAGATATACCAAATGATATCTTCTTCTTTTAATAATCTTAAATCTCGTGCCCAGTCTTTCATATTATAATTTTATTTTATTTTTTGGACTTTTTGACTAAATAAGCATTTAATTTTTGAATACGGATTTTAAATGAAGCTATAATAAAAATAAAAGCAGCAATAAGAAGAATAATCCCTGTTATAATATCCCATATATTATTGTGACTAATAAATAAATAGATACTAAAAAGAATACTTAATATTCCAATAACTAATAATCTTTTTAATCTTTTATCTAAACTTTGTCCCAATTCAGTTTGATAAAAATCTTCTTTTAATTGAATTTGCTCTTTTTTACTTAAAGAATAATACTTTAAACGATACATAATATCACCACTTAAATTATATCTTATTATCCTAATTTCGACAATATTTTTTCAGATATCTATCAGTTGCTTTTTAAGAAGAATAGCTTTATAATGTTAGTAGTATTTGGAAAGGACTCAATATGAAAATAGCTTTAAATGAATTAAATTACAAAAAAGAAATAGAATTAAATATACCCTTAGAAAAGGATGAAGAGTTAGATAAAAGAATTAAAGATTTAAAAAATGCTACTTTTAAAGGCAAAATTTATTTAGATAATAATGCCAATATTCAATTAGAAGGAGTATTTGCTGGCGAAATGGAATTAGAAGATTCAATTACTTTAGAGCCCCTTTATTATAAATTTAAGATTAATTTAGCTACTAATTATGAAGAAATAAAGGAAAATTATCCTAGTTGTGTCGATTTTTCAAAAAATATACTTGATTTAAAGCACTTTTTATGGCAAAATATTGTATTGGAAGTTCCAATTAGTATGTCTTTAGCCAAAAACATTAGTTTAAAGGGTGAAGGTTGGAAATTACAAAGTGGAGATAATGCAAATGATGAAATTGATCCACGTTTAAAAAAATTAGAAGATTTATTGAAAGGTGATGATTAGTTATGGCAGTTCCTTTTAGAAGAACAAGTAAGACCAAAAAAAGAATGAGAAGAACTCATTTAAAGAAAACCGTTGGTGCAGTAACAACTTGTCCTAAATGTGGGGCTTCAATAAGACCACATAGAGCATGTACTAAATGCGGTAATTACAAAAATGAGAATGTTTTAAAGATCGAAGAAGAAAAATAGGTTAGTTAAAAAAATGCTAATCTTTTTTATTTGCTATTTCTATTTCTAGTCTGAATAGTTACGTTTTTTTCATCTTACATAGAATTTACTTATTCAATCTGGAATTTACTTTTGCAATATAGTAAATTACGTAAAAAAAGCACTCAATCTAACTAGATTAAGTGCATTACCAATTTAAAGTGGTGAGTGCTCAACATAGCGTTGTTAAGCATTCCCATTTTTATTTTACGCAAGTTTTCCTTGACATATACATAATAGCATAAATACTAAACTTTTTCAAGCTTTCTTCTCATACCATCTTGTGCTAATTTAGAAGATTTAGTTGCAAAAGTAAAATCCATAGAAAAAAATAAAGAAATGGAATTTAATACTTCAAAATAAAAATGTGGAAATAACTACTTCAAAGAAGTATA